>NZ_LBIZ01000111.1:0-279961 GCF_028128665.1 Bradyrhizobium sp. CCBAU 45384 | reverse complement strand
CCTGCGGGTGCGGCGCTTGCGGCGGCGGCGTCCGCGTGACCTGCGCGGGCGACGGCGTTGCAGGCCGCAGCCCCTGCGGCTTGATCGGCTCCCGCGCCGCGACTGGCGGCGAAGTCGGCGACGCCGGGGACGTCGGTTTCCCGTTGGTCACGGTGGTCGTGGTCACGGCCGGGTTCGTCGCGGTCGCCGCCGGCTTGCCTGGCGGGGTCGTGGTCGGCGGCGTCACCGCCGGCTCATGCGCCAGTGATTTGGCATGCGGGTCCGGCGCGCCCGTCGGCGGTGTTTGTGCCACGGGCGGCTTGGAGGCCGGCGTGGTTGCGGCGTTGGCCGGGGCGGTCGTGGTGGCAGGCGCGGTTGCCGTATTGGGATGGCCCTGCTGCTGGCCATTGGCGGGTGCATTTGCCGTGGGCGCCAGCTTGCCGTTGGGGGCCTGGGTTGCGCCGGCAGGTGCGGCCGGCGTGGTTGCGGCGCCGGCCGGGGCGGTCGTGGTCGCCGTATTGGGATGGCCCTGAGGCTGACCGCTGGCGGGCGCTGCGGCCGTCGGCGCCAGTTTGCCGTTGGGGACCTGTGCCGCACCGGCCGGCGCAGCCGGCGTGTTCTGCGTCCCCGGAACAGGAAGCGCATGACCGGCCGGCGGAGATGCCGGCGGCGCCGCTCCGGTCGGCGTCCCGGTCCCTGATGGCGTCGCGTGCACCTGCATCACCTTCATCGCCGCCGGCTTTGCCGTGGGGTTGCTGACCAGCGCCTGCTGGCTCGGCGTGAGTCGCTGGGTCGGATTGGCCTGGATCTGTTGCGCCTGCTGCTGCACGACCTTCGGCACCTGCGTCATCCCGCTCGGGCGCCCTGGGCCATTGGCGGCAACAGCTGCGGCTGCAGCGGCATTGCCGGCCGGCGGCGGCGCCGGCGGCTGGTTGATCACGGTGTTGATGACCGTGGTGTTATGGATGTTGTTGACGATGATGTTGTTCGGCGGCGGCGCGACATAGGCCGGCGGATTGTAGAACGCCGGGATCGGCACGAAGACCGGCTGCGGCAGCACGAACAGGCCGACCACCGGCAGCGGCGGCGGCAGCACCACGAAATCAGGCGGCGGCGGCGGGCAGAAATAGACCGGCGGCGGCGGCGGCGGCACGAAGTCGAACACGGGATCGCTGAAATACAGCACCGGACGATCGACATAGACGACCTCCTCCGGCGGCGGCGGCGGCACGTCGTAATCCATCATCGCGAAAGTCGGCGGCGGCTCGATCGGCGCGGTCAGGATCGCAAGCCTGCGCCGTGCATCGCCCGCATGCGGCCCGCGCGGATAGCGGCGCAGATACGACCAATAGGCGTCCGGCGTGTCGGCGCGGTAGGTCCGCCGCCAGGTGATCGCCTCACGGCGCGCCGCGACGATCGCCATCACGCGCTTGGCCAGGGGATCGCCGGGATAGGCGGCGAGAAAATCCTCATAGGCCGGCAGCGTGTCGCGCTCGAGCGCGGCGGCATAGGCGTCCTGCACGCCGAGTTCGCGGATCGGCTTGTTGCGGACCGCGGCGACCTGGTCGGGCGCGGCCGCCGGCGGCGCATCGGGCGCGCGCTCGAAGAAGGTGAATTGTGCGGAGATCTTGTGGTCGTCCCACGGCACCTGCGCGCCTTTCGAGGCCTCGTTGACGCGCAGGCGGACGCGGTCGAATACCTCGGGCAACGACAGGCCGCCGGTCCGGATCATCTCGGCGAGCGACTGCGCATAGATGCCGTAGGGTCCCGGCTCCTCGGGGGCCACCGTGCCTGGCGCCGCATTGAAGGCGATCAGCATGTTCGGATCCGGCTCGACCAGCGCAAGGCCGCTCGCGATCGGCTGCTGGCCCCCCTCGACGAAGGGCTGGGCGCGCGCGGCATCGAGCACGATGATGTTGGCCTTGAGCGGGACGGCGGCGAGCTGGCGGGCATAGTCGCTGATGCGCAGCGCCTCGGTCGGAATGTCGGTGTCCCGCGTGATGTTGGAATCAACAGGGATGAAATAGTTCTCGCCGGCCAGCTGCACCCCATAGCCGGACAGATAGATCATCGCGACGGTGCCGGGTCCGGAGGCCTGCGCCTTCTGGATGAAATCGCGCAGGCTCTTGCGCAGCGTGTCGCCGTCGAGATCGCGCGCGCCGACCACGTCGAAGCCCGCGGCCTGCAGCGTTTGCGCGATCAGGCCGCCGTCATTGGCGGCGGTTGCCAGCGGCGACTTGGAATAAGCGCCGTTGCCGACCACGAGCGCGATGCGCTTTTCCTGCTGCTGGGCGCACGCCGGAGCAATCACGCCTGCAACGAAGAGGATTGGTAGAAGGAAGCAAAGGAAGGCCTTGTGTGTCCCGCGCATGGCTTGCTCGCCCGTTATTGTTGTTGAGTGTCCACCACGCATGAGACGCGCGGCCGGCTGAACGGCAGTTGAACGAAAGGCTCGGATTGAGGCGGCGGCATGGCATCGGCCAGTCGCGTCAGCTCCGCGTAAGCTTCCGCCTTTGCGTCTGCCCTAGCCTTGCGCGATCAGATCCACTGTTCCCGTCGAGAGCCGGTAGATGCCCCCGGCGATCTTCAGCTTGCCCTGCTCCACGGCCCCGTTGAGAATCGGCGCCGCAGTCTTCAGCTTCGCGACATTGTCGATCACGTTCTGGCGGATCGCCTTGTCGAGCGCGTCCCCGCCCTGTTGCATCGCGCTCTTCGCAGCCGGCGCAATTGCATCGACCAGAGAGGGGATATGTCCCGGCGGCGGCTTGTCGTCCTTGAGCGCCTTCAGCGTTGCATCGACCGCACCGCAGGCGTCATGGCCGAGCACGAGGATCAGCGGGGCGTTGAGCACCGCGACCGCGTATTCCATGCTGGCAACGGTCTCGGTGCCGGCAAAATTGCCGGCGACGCGGCAGACGAAGAGATCGCCGCGTCCGGTGTCGAAGGCGTATTCCGGCGCGATGCGCGAGTCCGCGCAGCTCAGCACCGCCGCGAACGGATTCTGCCCGCCCGCCAGCGCCTCGCGCTCGTGCTTGAAATCATGGCGCCGCGTCACGCCGTCGACGTAGCGCGCATTGCCGTCCATCAGCCGCTTCAGCGCCGCGTCCGGCGACAGCACGTTCTGCGGCTTGGGCGGCGCCTTGGTCTCCTTGGCGAAGGCGCGGCCACTGAAGGCGGTGCCAAGCGCGGCAGCCGCCAGCAGCATCGCCGATCGCCGCGACGGCGCGAATTTGTCCCGCATGGCTCCAGAGCATTGGTCGCACATGTCCCGCTCCTCCCGGCGCAACGGACGTGCCCTTATAAATGAGCACCATCGCAATCATGATAGCGCAGATTGAACAACGAAACTACCGCATCCACGGCGTTGCACGCCGCGGACATATCGCGACCGGAGCTAGATCTGCTGCACGTCCACCACGCCGGCGACGGCCTTGATGGCGCCGGCGATCTGCGGCGAGACCTTGAAGCGGCCGGGCAGCTTCATCTCGACCTCGGTCTCGAGGTCGAGCATCATCACCAGCGAGACCTCGCCGTCGCCATTTCCGCGCGGCGCGATGCCGGGGCTGCCGATTTTCGGCGCGGCGCCGTTTGCGCCAGCCGCCTCGGGGCCGGCCAGGCGCTTGGCGATCGAGTCGAGCGGCTTGGTGTCACGCACGAAGATGCGCAGGCCCTTCTGCGTCTTGGCGGCGGCGTCATCGAGCGGTTCGGCATGCAGCACGCGGGCGCGGACGTCCTCGCCCTGGAGTTCGGCGCCGAGTTGGAGCAGCACGGCGGCGCCCGGCTCCAGCATGTCGCGATATTGCGCGAGGCCCTCGGAGAACAGCACCGCCTCGAAATGACCGGTGGGATCGGACAACCCCATGATGCCCATCTTGTTGCCGGTCTTGGTGCGCCGCTCCATGCGCGACACCACTGTCGCCGCGACCTTGCCGGCGGTGGCGCCGGTCTTCACCGCGCGGGAGAACTCGGCCCACGACTGCACCCGCAGCCGCTTCAGCACGGTGGCGTAATCGTCGAGCGGATGGCCCGACAGGAAGAAGCCGACGGCATCGTATTCGCGGCGGAGTTTTTCGGCCGGCAGCCACGGCTCGATCTGCGGCAGCATGATGGTCGGCGCGTCCGCCGCCATGCCGAACATGTCGTTCTGGCCGCTGGTCTCGGCCTGATGCGCGCGCTGGCAGGCGGCCAGGATCGAATCCGCGCCGGCGAACACGCGGGCGCGGTTGGGTTCCAGCGTGTCGAACGCGCCGGCGGCGGCGAGGCTCTCGATGATGCGCTTGTTGATCGCACGCGGATTGACGCGCGCGGCGAAGTCGGCGAGCGAGGTGAACAGCCCGCGCTTGGTGCGCTCCTCGATGATCTGCTCGATCGCCTGGATGCCGACGCCCTTCAGCGCTGCAAGCGCGTAGTAGATCGTCTTCTCGCCGACCTCGAAGGTCGCACCCGAGCGGTTGATGTTCGGCGGCTCGACCTTGATGCCGAGGCGCTGCGCCTCGGAGCGGAATTCGGAGAGCTTGTCGGTGTTGTTGAGATCGAGCGTCATCGACGCTGCGATGAACTCGACCGGATAATGCGCCTTCATATAGGCGGTGTGGTAGGACACCAGCGCGTAGGCCGCCGCGTGGCTCTTGTTGAAGCCGTAATCGGCGAACTTGGCGAGCAGCTCGAAGATGGTCTCGGCCTGTCCCTTCGGCACGCCGTTCTTCACCGCGCCCGCGACGAAGATGTCGCGCTGCTTGTCCATCTCGGCGCGGATCTTCTTGCCCATGGCGCGGCGGAGCAGATCGGCGTCGCCGAGCGAATAGCCCGACATCACCTGCGCGATCTGCATCACCTGTTCCTGGTAGATGATGACGCCGAACGTCTCCTTCAGGATCGGCTCGAGCACGGGATGCAGATATTCCGGTTCTTCGTCGCCGTGCTTGCGCGCGCAATAGGTCGGGATGTTCGCCATCGGGCCCGGTCGATACAGCGCGACCAGCGCGATGATGTCCTCGAAACGGTCGGGCCGCATGTCGACCAGCGCGCGCCGCATGCCCTGGCTTTCAACCTGGAACACGCCGACCACCTCGCCGCGCGCCAGCATCTGATAGCTCTCGGCATCGTCGATCGGTAGCGTGGCAAGATCGACATGGATGCCGCGCGGCTTGAGCAGCTTGCAGGCGACGTCGAGCACGGTCAGCGTCTTCAGACCGAGGAAGTCGAACTTCACGAGGCCCGCCGGCTCGACCCATTTCATGTTGAACTGGGTCACCGGCATGTCGGATTTGGGATCGCGGTAGAGCGGCACCAGCTCGCTCAACGGGCGATCGCCGATCACGATGCCGGCCGCGTGGGTCGAGGCGTGCCGCGTCAGGCCTTCGAGGCGCTGGGCAATATCGAAGGCACGCGCCACGATCGGATCTTCATCGCGGAAGGCCTGCAGCTTCGGCTCGCTCTCGATCGCGGCCGCCAGGGTCACCGGCGCCGCCGGATTCTGCGGCACCAGCTTGGTCAGCTTGTCGACCTGGCCATAGGGCATCTGCAGCACGCGGCCGACGTCGCGCAGCACGCCGCGCGCCTGCAGCGTACCGAAGGTGATAATCTGCGCGACCTGGTCGCGGCCGTAGCGTTCCTGGACGTACTTGATCACCTCGCCGCGGCGATCCTGGCAAAAGTCGATGTCGAAGTCCGGCATCGAGACGCGCTCGGGATTGAGGAAGCGCTCGAACAGCAGCCCGAACTTGATCGGATCGAGGTCGGTGATGGTCAGCGCCCAGGCGACCAGCGAGCCGGCGCCGGAGCCACGGCCCGGCCCGACCGGAATGCCCTGGCTCTTCGCCCATTTGATGAAGTCCGACACGATCAGGAAGTAGCCCGCGTATTTCATGCGCATGATGACGTCGAGCTCGAACGCCAGTCGCTTGTTGTAGTCTTCCTGCGTGGTCCCCTGCGACAGGCCGTGCACGCGTAGGCGATTGGCAAGCCCCTCCTCCGCCTGCCGTTTCAATTCGGCCGCCTCGACCGCGGCCGCATCGGTGCTGCCGGCGGCGCCAACGGTGAAGAACGGCAGGATCGGCTTGCGCGTCAGGGGGCGGAACGAGCAGCGCTCGGCGATCTCGACGGTGGATGCCAGCGCTTCCGGAATGTCGGCGAACAGGACCGCCATCTCGGCGCGGGTCTTGAAGCGATGGTCTGGCGTGAGCTGCTCGCGCTCGGTCTCGGCGATCAGCCGGCCGCCGGCGATGCAGAGCAGTGCGTCATGCGCCTCGTAATCGTCGGTCGAGGCGAAATACGGCTCGTTGGTCGCGACCAGCGGCAGGCCCTTGCCATAGGCGAGGTCGATCAGGGCGCTCTCGATCCGCCGCTCCTTGTCGATGTTGTGACGCTGCAATTCGACATAGAGGCGATCGCCGAACAGGCCGGCGAGACGCTCGCAGCGCGCGGCCGCAACCTCGGCCTGGCCGCTCGCGAGCGCCAGCGAGATCGGTCCGTCAGGGCCGCCGGTTAGCGCGATCAGGCCTTCGGTCTCGCCGTCGAACCAGTCGAACTTGATGAACGGCGCGTGGCTGTCGGGCGATTCGAGGAAGGCGCGCGAGTTCAGCCGCATCAGGCTGCGATAACCGCGCTCTTGGGCGGCCAGCAGCACCACGCGCGAGGGCGGCAGCGCGTTGCGCGCGTTGGGATCCTGGTCGCCGAAATCGATTGCGAGTTCCAGGCCAACAATCGGCTGGATGCCGTAACCGGCCATCTTGTCGGAGAATTCGAGCGCACCGAACAGATTGTCGGTGTCGGTCAGCGCCAGCGCCGGCTGGTGGTCCTTCTTGGCGAGCTCGCCGAGCTTGGCGATCTTGATCGAGCCCTTGAGCAGCGAATAGGCCGAGTGAACGTGAAGGTGGACAAATCCGGCGCTCGGCATGGTCGGGTAACGGCCTCTTGCAGATGGGATGGAGCGGTCGCCGGCATCGGGATCATCATCCACTCGCCATTGGAGTACCCTTGCCGACTCGCCTCACAATGGTGGGGGCTCGCCGCGCCAGAGTCCACGCTGTAGCTGCCGCTTCGCCGCCTCATCCCGCTTTTCCCCAAGGGGGTCAGCCAGAGGACCCGCCGGCTAAAGCTGCGGAATGACCTGGGCCCAGATCGCGATCATCCCGACGAACAGCGCGATCGACGTCAGTGCAGCGGCTTCTTCCACGAAAATCCTGAACATGGCTTGCTCCATCACCAGAACGTATGAGGAACATTGTTCTCATTTCGTTCTCGGGAGTCAAGCCAACTCAGCCCCCTCGCAGCGAAATGGTTAACTCGCTGAATTCGCGCAATAAAAAGCCCCGGCGCAAGGCCGGGGCTTTCGACGTCATCTTTCCAGAGCGACTATTCTCAGTACCTGCCGATAACAGGGCCGCCGAACTTGTAGTTCAGGCGGACGAGGCCCATGTCGACGTCCTGCTTGATGCTGTCGGTCTTCAGGCCGGCGAAAGTGACGTCCTTGTCCGCCAGGAAGATGTGGTTGTACTCCACACCCACCGACCAGTTCGGCGCAAAGCCGAACTCGAGACCGGCGCCGACCGTGCCGCCCCAGCGGGTGTCGCTGTTCGAGGCGAGCAGACCACCGGTCGCGGTGCTGAACACTTCGTTCTTGACGCCGACGACGGCCGCGCCGCCCTTGGCGTAGACGAGCACGTTGTTCCAGGCGTAACCGACCTGACCGGTGATCAGACCGAACGAGTCGATCTTGGTGCGGTTGCGCTGAGCGAGCAGCGCGCTGGTGTTGTCGCCGGTGAAGTCAGCCCAGTTGCCCTGGCCTTCGAGGCCGAACACCCACTGGCCGGACTGCACGCGATAGCCGACCTGGCCACCGACCGTACCGCCGGTCGCATCGTGCGAGCCTTCGCGACCGACGCCGGTCAGATCCCAGGTCGAATGACCCGAAGCGCCACCGCCGTTGATGCCGATATAGAAGCCGCTCCAGTCATAGACCGTGGCGATCATCGCCGGCGCCTTGGTGTAAGGACGCGCAGCGAGGTCAGCAGCCAGCGCCGGCGCGGCCGCGGTGATCGCGACAAGGCTCACAGCAGCGAGCAACAAATTCTTGTTCATTTGAATCCCGTTCCAGTTTCGTCGTTAGGCCCCCCGGCCTTGGCGTCCTCATAACAATGATCGACGAAATTGCTGTAACCTCGACGCAACAGTTCGCGCCAAAGGGCCCGGCTTCATTAACGAGTGTTTAGCAGCGCGTGCGCGGAAACCCTTTGAAACAAGAGTATTCAGCGATTCCAACGTCGACACCCGCCTTGCATCGGAATCCCGCGTAACGAGGTCGCACGCACGATTCCGTGAATTGGAAAAGCGACGAGCATTTTCTCTCCGCATTGCCGCCACATTCTCGCGCGCGTTCGCCACATTTGCATTCGCCGCGCGCGTGCAGGCGCGGTCTCGGGATGCGCTGCTCTTATTGCCAAGGTGGAATACTCAAGGACGGCGCGATCTCGACCGCCCTCTCCTCGCCTCGCTGCGCCAGATCATCACAGCGCAACAAAGCGGCTTCATCCAACCAAAGATGCGGATCGCGCGCCGTGCGCCAGGTGTCCCATTGCGAGGTCTCACGCTTGGCGAGCGCGAGCAGATCACGCGCAAGGTTCACCTGAGCAAAGAACAGACCGGTCGTCGTCCCGTGCCCCAGATGCTCGGGATTCATCGCGCCGGATCGGCATCGTTTCCAAGCCTCGATGCCGGTGATGAACGCCGTGCGCGGCACGTCGGTTGGCTCGAAATCGATTTCGAGACCTTTGCGATGCGCCTCGTCGATCTCGGCATCGACCAGAACCCACCGTTGCTGGTCCCGCGCCCGATATTCGCACACCCAGTGATCGTGATAGGGGTGCCCGGCAAAGTACGTTGCGAAACCGCAGCGGACGCGGGCGGGCACGCTATGCTGACGCAGAATCGCGCACAGCATCAGCGCGAAGTCCCGGCACGTCGCCAAGGCGCGGCACTCTCCTTGTCTTTCATACGTCAGCGGGCGCGGATCGATGGCCAAAAGCTGATCCAGACGTTCGGACACCGGCAACGTAGCACGGCTCTGGCCGGCAAACGCGGCAGTGTCAAAACCCTGTCTCTCGATCCAGGCCTCGTGGATCAGCAGCCCCTGCAAGATGCGGCACCACGCCGGAACATCTGGCGGCAAGCTACTGATCAACCCGCCATGAGCACGGGGGTCGCTGAGCGCACTGTGGTGGGCGTAATAGTTGAAAGGGGCAGGTTCACGCATCAAGCACCTACTTGAAGAGAGCAGCTCGGTCCGAGACGGCCGGAGCGGCCGCGAGCGCGACCAGCACCCAGCCAAGCCGCTCGAACCAGACATTGCTCACTGGTCGGATTCCGCCCTCTAAATTCTCCAAACTCTCGATTGCCATGAATGCACTTTCGATCGCCAATTTCGGCCTCTGGCAGAATAGGCTCACAGCGCTCCTTCACGCTACTAAAAGTTGTGATTGCGCTGGTCACCGTATAACATCACACTTGTAACCTACCCTTGCATGGTCCCCGCATTTCATGCTTGCCCGCATTCTGCTTCTCGCCGCCTTGCTGACCTTCCCCGGCGCATTGCACGCAGAGCAGACGGCAACCGAGAAAGCCGGGTTTGCCCCCAGTTTGACGATCTATCTTGCCAAGGGGCCACCCGGCGCGTGCGGGCCGGGCTGCGATCGCTGGATCGCCATCGAGGGCGAGATCGATGCAAATGCGGCCTCGCGCGTTCGCCGCTTCCTCGCCGCCGTCAAGGACACGCAGCGCCCGATCTACCTGCATTCGCCCGGCGGCAATGTGGAGCAGTCCTATGTCATCGGACGGCTGCTGCGCAGCCGCAAGGCGGTCGCTCGCGTGGGCCAGACGATCGCATCGGCATGTGCCGCAGGCACGCAGGTTGACGCCGCCTGCCTGAAGGCGAAGAACGCAGGCGACGAGATCGAGGCCGATCTCACCACCTATCGTGCGATGTGCAACTCGGCCTGTGCTTACGTGTTTCTCGGCGCGACATCGCGCGAAGTGGCGCCCGACGCTGCGCTGGCGGTGCATAATTCCAGGCTCGTCTTCGCGATTCACGGCCATCCGCCAGAGGCGCTGGTCGCTGAATTCAGGCGGCGTCAGACCGCAAGCGCCGACCACCAGCGCGCGGCCTATATCGCGGCGATGGGCATCAGCCGCGAGCTTGACGATTTAATTCGCACCGTGAAGTTCGAAAACCTGCACGTGCTGACCCGCGCCGAGCTCGACAGGTTCGGCGTCGATACGCGTCCCGTTGCCGAGACGATGTGGCGGCTGGTGAAGGGAGGGCGGCCCTATATCAGCAAGTTCGCGACGCTCAGAGGCGATAACGGTCCGTCGTTCCGAACCATGGAATGGCGCCTGTACTGCGACAGCAAAAATCGCGTGCCGCTGATGTTCGCGGCCGAGATCGACGAGGCGGCGAGCGGCCAGCACATCGTCATGATGACGGCGGACGCAGCGCCCACCGAGGAAGCCGGAGGACGTCCGGTGCGGTCAGGCAAATACGAAATGTGGAGCGGCTCGCTCGATTTCGGCACGTTCAGGGCGATCATGGCGTCCCGCTCCCTGCATGTCCGGGAGACCACGCAGAAGCCGGACCAAACGGCAGACACGACCAAGTTCGACATCGACGCCACGGGCCTGCCTTCGGCCTGGACGCAACTTTCGGAATCCTGCCCGCCGCCGGCGACGTCCGCCCCGAGAGGCCCGTGGCCGGCAATCCCCCAACCGAAGGTCGATGCGACGCCTTCCGCGGCGCCGTCGCCGTAAGCTCGAGGTCTTGCTCAGCCTGCCGCCGCGATCCTCGCGCGGAACGCCTGCTGTCCCTCGACGATCTTGTCGATCAGCGCATCCAGCGCCCAGAACCGCTCGCGGATATCGAAATCCACCGCCCTGCTCTCGATGCAGGAAAAGGTGCCGAGCCGCTGGTGATAGAGCTTTGCCAGTTTGGGATAGCCCATCGGCTCCGCCATCGCGGCGAGCGCCAGATACACCGAAAGCTCGTTCGCCAGCTGAGGATGCTTCTGGTGCTGCGTCAGCAGCCATTTGTAGAGATCGGGATGGAAGTTCGTGAACACGCCGGTGAAGCCGGGAGCGCCTGACTTCATCGCGTCGAAGGCGATCGCCGCATTGGCGTTGACGATGGTCAGTGGCGAGCCGCTGACCAGCCTGACGCGGCGCTGCACGGTCGGCAGGTCACAGGAGACGTCCTTGAGGACGGCAAAGCGGCCGCTGTCCGCACAAAAGGCCAGCTCGTCGTCGGAGAGCAGCCGGCGGAATGGCGCCGGGCATTCATAGAGGCCAAGCGTCATCTCCTTGGGCAGCCGTTCGAGCAGCCAGGTCAGATTGTCGGTGAAATCAGTCCCGGCCTGATCGCGCGAGGCAAGACGGTTCGTCACCAGCACCAAGCCGTCGACACCGGTCTTCGCGATCGACGTTAGCTCCGTAAGCTGGTCCTCCCTGGAGGCGCTGATATGGCCGGAGGCGATGACCGGAAGCCGGCCGGCCGCGGTCTTGGCGACGAACCGCGCCAGCGCGATGCGCTCGTCCAGCGTCAGGAACTGCATCTCGCTCGACTGCGCGACCGCGAACAGCGCATCGGCACCGCCTGCGATATACCATTCGATCAGCCGTTCGAGGCCGGAAAAATCGATCGTGTTCGCTTCGGTGAACGGCGTCAGCATCACGGGAATGATGCCCTTGAGGGCGATGGTCACGGGCGGGCTCCAAACAGCATCCGACGATGCCGACGAGCCTACCCCGAAACTTCGTCGTTTCGCAAAGTGGTTCGGTGCATGGCTGCGCCCTGTCCACGCTCACGAACGAGCCGCCGCTCGCAGCTGCGTCATGGCAACACCTGATATCGCGAGCAGCCCGCCGACGACAAGCTTTGGCGTCAATTGCTCGCCGAGGAACACCACACTCGATATCAACGCGAACACCGGCAGCAGCAGGCCAAACGGCGCGACGCGGCCCATGGAGCACCGGGCGATCAGCCAGAACCAGAGGCCGAACCCGACAATCCCTCCGATGAAGATCGTGTAGGCCAACGCCAGCCAACCACGTTCATCCGCGACGACAAGGCTTGCGAGCTGTCCATGCTCAAGCAGCAAGGACATCACCAGAACCTGCGGCACCGTGAGCAGCGACGACCATCCCATCAGCATCAGGGGATCGAAGGGGCCATAGCGCTTGGTCAGGACGTTGGACACCGCGAACGCGAATGCGGCTCCGACCACGAGCAGCAGCGGAAGCGCGTTGGCCGACGGGCCGGGCCCCACAGCCAGCACGGCCACACCGGCAAACGCGATCACGACGCCGCCAGAGGTGGTGAGTGACGGCTTCTCCGCCAGCAGCGGCCAGGCCAACAGGACGGTGAACGGCGGGGCAAGCTGGTATGCGACGGCCGACAGGCTTCCCGAGCCGAGCCCAAGACCGACATAGAAGAGCCCGAAATTCAGCCCGCCGAGGAAAAGCGAAATCGCTGCAACAGGACCGAATTGTTGCCGCGTCGGCCGCCTGACGAAAGGAACGAGCAGCAGCGCGATGGCCAGGAAGCGCAGCGCCAGAAAGAAGAGCGGCGGAAACTCCGTCACGCCGACCTTGATGACCACGAACTGATAACCCCAGAGCAAGGGGACGGCCACAGCACAGACGACCTGGATGGCGGACATGGCGTCGTTACTTTCAAGACCATTCGGTCCAGATATAGGCCTGCGAGCAGCGGAAACGTCCATGGCATGTTTACCTGATGAAGCGGTCGAGCAAAGCGTCGACGGTGGCTTGCGAGATGACTCGCGTGGGTGCCGTTTTCCCGATCACCCGCATGCCCTCGACGAAACAGACGATAATTCGGGCGGCACTCGAAGGCTCGACGCCATCGGCGAGCTTGCCCGCGGCCTTCGCACGAGACAGTATATCAGCCACCCTCGCCTCCATCGCTTTGAAGAAGTTCGCGATGCGACGGTCAACCTCGGTGTCACGGCCAGCCAGTTCCATGGCTGTGGCGACCAGCAGGCATCCGCGCCGACCATTGGCGCCGCTGTTGCGCTCAACATAGCCGGCAAAGTAGGCCCGCAAGCCATCGACCGGCTCTCTATCGGGAGCAAACTCGACATCCATGCGAGCGAGGGCATCGGCAATGTAGCGATCAAGTGCACGCAGGAAGAGCGAGTGCTTGTCGCCAAAGGCGGCATAAAGGCTGCCGCGCGACAGCCTGGTCGCGCGAAGAAGATCAGGCAGCGCCGTGGCGTGGTAGCCGCGCGTCCAGAACACATTCATCGCGCGTTCGACGGCAGCTTCCATGTCGAACGTTCGGGGACGGCCACGGGGCGATGGCTCGGGGGTTTGGCGGCGCATGGCAGTATATATAGACCGAATGGTCTTAAAATGGAAGAACCACTTTTCCCGGGCAGACTTTGCTCCATGGTCAAACGCTGACGCGAGTTCCGCATTCAGACCGGAGGCGAGATCGCCTGCAAGACGTCCCTGAACACATCGTACTGCAGCTTGAAGGCTTCCGGGCTGTAATCCTGATAATATCCCGCGGTCACCGCGACGACGAGATCGAGCTCCGGGACGATGCGGATCGACTGGCCGCCTCGGCCGAGTGCGCCCATCCACGGGACCATCCGTCCATTGAGGCGAGAGCGTCCCAACCACCACAAGTATCCGTAGGATTGATAGTCATTCGCCTTGAGCTTCGTTGCCGTCGATGCCTCGATCCATGCCTTGGACACGATTTGCCGATCGTTCCAGCGGCCGCCCGCGAGGACGAGTTGGCCAATCTTCGCCATGTCGCGCGGACGCAGGCGCAATCCCCCACCGGCGTCGCTGTCGCCCTTGAACCTGCGCCACTCGAATTCAGTGATGCCCAAGGGATCGAACAGCACGCTACGCGCGAATTCATCGAGCGGACGGCCGGCGGCCTTGCGGATGATCGCCGAGAGCACCGCAAGCGCGCCGGTGTTGTAGAAGAACTCCTGCCCGGCCGGTGCGGTCACGGGAAGGCCGAGGACGTAGCGACAGGCATCCTGCGCCAGATGCATGCGCACCTCGTCGTTGTCGTCGCCCGTCGCTGGCGTCGCCTCCACCCACTTCAGGCCCAGCGACATGGTGAGCAGATGTGAGAGCAGGATGCGATCCTTGTCCGGGGACCGCAGGTCGGACAATTCGGGGAAGAAGTTGAACACCGGTTCGTCGATGCTTCGAATGAGGCCCTGGTCGATCGCGATCCCGATGACCAGCGACGCGACGCTCTTCGAGCACGATTTCAGATTATGCAGCGTATCGGCGTCGAAGCTGATGTCCTTGACGCGGACGCCGAAGAAGCGACTGGGGACCTCATCAGATCCGTTGAAGTATCGCTCGAACGCCAGCCTGCCGTGACGTGCGACCAGCACGGCATGAATGTTGGCGCCCGAGCTTTCGAGCCGATCGGCCATCCCGCACAAGGCGGCCAGGTTGATGTCGTTATCTGCGCTGGCAGACGGAACGGACCAGCCGTCCTCACGCCTCGCCGGGCCAGCACAATTGGCATGAGCGGCAGCAAACACAGGCGTCGCGCCGACCGGCGTCAGGGCTGCCCCACCAAGCAGCGACATGAATTGCCGACGTTGCATCCGGCTCTCTCTCCTGACCCATTTTTTCGATCGCCGTGCCGTCGCGCCACAGCCTGACAGCGCACGATGTATGCTACGGATTGTAACATTAATCTGCCTCAACCGCAACGATGGGTTGAGGCACCAGCGAGCGCGACCTCATGCCCGCCCCGGCGGGCCCGCCATCGAGCCTCACACCGGCGTGTAGATCACGAGCTTCAATGCCGGATCGTCGTTGGCCTGAAAACTGGTGTGCTCGAAATGCAGCACGCCCTTGGTCGGATGGGTCATGGTCTTGCGGCCCGACAAGGTGCCGTGCACCTCGTGCGCGCCCCACCATTTGACGAATTCGGGGCTGCCTTCGCGCAGGCGGGTCAGCAATTCGGCAAAGGCGGGATCGCCGGCCCAGACGTCGTGGGTGGCGCGAAACATCGCGACCATGCGCTTGGCGACGTCAGCCCAGCCTGCGCCGTAGGATTTCCGCGTCTTCTTGTTGGTCATCATCAACAGCAGCGTGTTGCGATCCTCCTCCGGCAGCCGCCCGAACGCGAAGACCTCCTCGGCGGCCTCGTTCCAGGCCAGCACGTCCCATCGCCTGCCGGTGATGTAGGCCGGATGCGGCAGGCTTTCGACCAGGCGCCGAATGGCCGGCGGCACCACCTCGCGGGTGAAGGGGCCCCTCGCACCATCGCGCGCGAGATCCCTAAGATGCGCATGCTCGGTCTTGCTCAGCCGCAACGCCCGCGCCAGCGCATCGACCGTCGTCACCGACGGGCTGACGGTGCGGCCCTGCTCGAGGCGGATGTACCAATCGACGCCGATGCCGGCGAGCTGCGCCACCTCCTCGCGCCGCAGCCCCGCCGTGCGCCGCCGCTGCCCCGCAGGAAGGCCGACGCTCTTCGGCGACAGCTTTTCGCGGCGGGAGCGGAGGAAATCGCCGAATTCGATGCGGCGGGGGTCAGCCATGGTGTGGTCCGTGATGGAGGGCTCGTGGAATACTAGGATAATACCAGGGCCCTTCGTCTCCCGCAAACTGAGCGCAGCAAAGCTGTTGGTGTTCCGCTTACTGCCGATCGCTTTACGAACTTGTCGCCCGGCGATCAGATCTACATGAAAGCCGACATACCGATCATCAATGGCATCACCGTCAACGCCGCGACATCGGGACAAAGGAAGTTATTCGAACGGAAAGAAGCGCGGCATCTCGGCTGTCGCGATGGTCGCGCCATCCTTCGCCTTGACGATGGCCTGATAGGTATAGAAACCCTGGTTGCACGGCGCGAACGTGCGGATCGATCCCGCCGGAACGATCCCGTTGGCGGGGAGCTCGGTTTCCTGACCGCCGAGTTCTCGGTTTTTCGGTCCGATCAGACGAAGCAGGACCTTCCGAGTTCCAGGAGGCGCATGCGTAATTCGGATCTCGGGATTTGGGTATAGGCTGACGCAGCCCTTCGTCCCATTGAAGGAGAAGTCTATCGTCATCCGATCTTCGGCAGAGGCGCTGGTAACACAGAAAAAAATGCTGGCCGCGCAGGCGAAAAACCTCATTGTCGACTTCCAGTTAAAGACGTGACGATAGATGGTTCCAGTCGCGACAGCAATCTATCAGTGCTGTTCCACCCCCGTCTGGCCGCTGCCTCGCTTCCTGCGTTCAGGACGAAAAAAAGCCCGCAATGATGTGCGGGCTGCGTCGCAGGAATGAGGATAGCGTCAGCTTTCGTCGTTCTGCCAGAAGGTCAGCGACGGCCTGGCGATGAAGACCAAGCCCGCGAGAGCAACGGCGGCGACAGCCACGAACGTGATTGCAGTCTCTTCCATGAATTCTCCTGCAAGGCCAGCCCTCCTGGGCAGGGATGCCGGTGCGCTGCGGCGATATCGTGGCTGCGACGTGGACTTAACGTGCCGTTTGGCTAACCGTTCCGTGACTAAGGCATGATCCGGAAAAGTCCGAAGCGGTTTCCGCCTCAGGGCCAGCGAACCACGCTCGTTTCAGAGATATCGCATGGCCGCATCGCATGCAGGGCCTCTCCAATACTAGGATAATACCAGGCCTTCATGTCCCTTCGAGGGCGCCTTAGATGGGTATCACCCATCCCTGAGGTGAACATCATGAAAGCTGCCGTATTGAAATCCCTGGGGTCGCCGCTGGTGGTCGAGACTGCTCCGGACCCGGTGCTCGGCACCGGCGAGGTCATCGTCGACGTCGTCGCCACGCGCGTCCTGTCCTACATGAACGAGGTCTTCAGCGGGGAGCGCAATTATGCGCTCGAGCTGCCGATCATTCCGGGCCCCGGCGCCGTCGGCCGGGTGCGCACGATCGGCCCCGATGCGACCAAGCTCGGCGTCGGCGACTGGGTGTTCTGCGATCCGACGGTGCGGTCGCGCGACGATGTCGTGGCGCCCGATATCGCCCTGCAGGGGCTCACGGCGCCCGGCCCCGGCGCCATGAAGCTGCAACGGCATTTTCGCCACGGCTCGTTCGCCGAGCAGATGCGGGTGCCGACCGAGAATGTAAGGAAGCTCGGCCAGATCACGCCGGAGGAAGCCTCGCAATGGTGCGCGCTGGGGAACGCGCTGGTGCCCTATGGCGGCTTTCTCGCCGCAAAGCTTCAGCCGGGCGAGACCGTGCTGGTGAGCGGGGCCACCGGCAATTTCGGCAGCGCCGCGGTCTCGGTCGCGCTCGCGATGGGCGCGGCCTGTGTGGTGACGCCCGGCCGCAACGAGGCTGTTCTCGCCGACCTCGTCCGCCGCTTCGGCGCGCGGGTGAAGCCGGTGAGGCTGTCCGGCAACGAGGACGATGATCGCGAGGCCATGAAGCGCGCGGCGGGCGGCCCGATCGACTGCGTGCTCGACATCATGCCGCCGTCGGTCGCAACCAGCGTGGTGCGCGCGGCTGTTATGACGGTGCGCGCTTACGGCCGCGTCGCCCTGATGGGCGGCGTCGGCATGGCGGGCGGTGCGGGACTGGAGCTGCCCTACCCCTGGCTGATGCGCAACTGCATCTCCATCCATGGCGTCTGGATGTATCCGCCGGATGCGGCGGGCCGTCTGATCGCGATGGTGCGCGCGGGCCTGTTGCGGCTCGACGAATACCGGACGACGAACTTCGACCTCGACCATGTCAACGAGGCCATCGTGCATGCCGCCGCCAATGGCGGGCCGTTCAAGATGACGGTGATCCGGCCGTAAATGCCCTGCCCGCTGCCGCGATGCGCCGCCGCGGCGGATAGGCCTGACCGATCAGATAGCTGGAAGCGATCACCCCTGATGTAGCCGGCCGCGTCCGTCTACTGTGCATGGGGTTGTTTTCGCGTTTTGCCTATTCGAGCTCGATGACCTGGCCGTTCGAGAGCGACACGCGCCGGTCCATGCGGCCGGCGAGCTCCATGTTGTGGGTCGCGATCAGCATCGAGACCTTGGTCGCCTTGACCAGCTGCATCAGGGCCTGGAACACGTGATCGGCCGTGTGCGGATCGAGATTGCCGGTCGGCTCGTCCGCCAGCAGCACGCGCGGCGCATTGGCGACCGCACGCGCGATGGCGACGCGCTGCTGCTCGCCGCCCGACAGCTCGGCGGGCCGATGGGTGATGCGATCGCCGAGGCCGAGATAGCCAAGGATCTCCTTGGCGCGCTTGACGCTCTCGGACTTCTTCAGGCCGCGGATCATCTGCGGCAGCATCACATTCTCCAGCGCCGAGAATTCCGGCAGCAGCCGGTGCGACTGGTAGACGAAGCCGATATCGCTGCGGCGCAGCTGGGTGCGCTCGATGTCGGGCAGCTGCGAGGTCGGCGCGCCGTTGACATAGACCTCGCCGGAATCGGGCGCCTCGAGCAGGCCTGCAATGTGCAGCAGCGTCGACTTTCCCGACCCCGACGGCGCGACCAGCGCCACGGACTGTCCCGCCCACAGCGCCAGCTTGGCGTTGTCGAGGATCGTCAGCGCCGCTTCGCCCTGGAGGTACTGACGCCTTATCTCGTGGAGATAAATGACCGGTACATCCTCAGCCCCATGCTGCTGCTCCATCAGCCCCTCACTCGTAGCGCAGCGCTTCGACCGGATCGAGGCGCGCGGCGCGCCACGACGGGTAGAGCGTCGCCAGGAACGACAGCGTCAGCGCCATGATGACGACGGCCGTGGTCTCGCCGACGTCGATCTCGGCGGGCAGCTTCGACAGGAAGTAGAGCTCCGGCGAAAACAATTCAGTCGAGGTCAGCCAGGACAGGAATTGCCTGATCGATTCGATGTTGAGGCAGATCACGAGCCCGACGAAGAAGCCGACCAGCGTGCCGACCACGCCGATGGAGGCACCCGTGATCAGGAAGATCCGCATGACCGAGCCCTGCGAGGCGCCCATCGTCCTCAGGATCGCGATGTCGCTGCCCTTGTCCTTCACCAGCATGATCAGGCCGGAGACGATGTTGAGCGCTGCGACCAGCACGATCATGGTCAGGATCAGGAACATCACGTTGCGCTCGACCTGGAGCGCGTTGAAGAAGGTCGAGTTGCGCTGGCGCCAATCGACCAGGAACACCGGCCGGCCCGCGGCTTCCGTCACCGCTTTGCGGAAGGCGTCGATCCTGTCGGGGTTGGTGGTGAACACCTCGATCGAGGTGACGTCGCTGCTGCGGTTGAAATAGGCCTGCGCTTCGGCGAGCGGCATAAAGACGAAGCCGAGGTCGTATTCGGACATGCCGATCTCGAACACGGCGACGATCTTGTACGGCTTGATCCGCGGCGTCGTGCCCATCGGCGTCACCGCGCCTTTCGGCGCAACCAGGGTCACGCTGTCGCCGGCATGCAGCGACAGCTGGTCGGCAAGCCGCCGGCCGATCGCGACGCCCTGCCCGTCGTCAAAGCCCTCGAGCGAACCCTGCTTGATGTTCTTGGCGATGGAGGTGAGGTTGTTGAGGTCGTCGGAGCGGATGCCGCGCACCAGGACGCCCGAGGCGTTCCAGGGCGAGGAGGCCAGCGCCTGGCCGTCAACCACGGGAGCCGCGAGCCGGATGCCCTGGACCTGGCTGATGCGCTCGGCAACGTCCTTCCAGTCGGTCAGCGGCGATTCCAGCGGCTGCACCAGGATGTGGCCGTTCAGGCCGAGGATCTTGTCGAGCAGCTCTTTGCGGAAGCCGTTCATCACCGCCATCACGATGATCAGCGTGGCGACGCCCAGCATGATGCCGAGGAAGGAGAACCCGGCGATGACCGAGATGAATCCCTCCTTGCGCCGCGCCCGCAAATAGCGGGCCGAGAGCATCCACTCGAAGGGCGCGAACGGCGCAGTTTGGACGGTTTCGGTCATGGTTTCATCCATCGCTCGATAATCCCATGATTCGGGGTCAATTGTGGCCGGATTGGCGGCCGCGATATCGGGCGATGAACAATATTCAGCCGACCAGGCGCGCAACCGCGTCCGCAGGCGACATGGTCTCGCGGGCGCCGTCACTGCGCTTCTTGATCTCGACCTTGCCGTCGGCCAGCCCCTTGGGCCCGATCATGATCTGCCACGGGATTCCGATCAGGTCGGCGGCGGCGAATTTGGCGCCGGCGCGCTGGTCGGTGTCGTCGTAGAGCACGTCGACACCCTTGGCGGTCAGTTCGGCATAGAGCTTCTCGCAGGCGCCATCGACGGCCGCATCGCCTTGCTTCAGATTGAGGATCGCGACGCGGAACGGCGCCACCGCCTCCGGCCATTTGATGCCGGCATCGTCATGGCAAGCCTCGATGATCGCGCCCAGCAGGCGCGAGACGCCAACGCCGTAGGAGCCGCCATGGATCGGCACGTCGACGCCGTCGGGGCCCGCCACCATCGCCTTCATCGGCTCGGAATACTTGGTGCCGAAATAGAAGATCTGACCGACCTCGATGCCGCGGGTGTTGACGCGCTTCTCGGCCGGCACCTCCTGCTCGAAGCGGGCGGGATCATGGACGTCCTCCGTCGCGGCGTAGACCGAGGTCCATTGCTTGATGATCGGCGTCAGATCGCTGTCATAGTCGACATTCTCATCCGGCACCGGCAGGTCCAGCACGTCACGATTGATGAACACGCCGGATTCGCCGGTCTCGGCGAGCACGATGAACTCGTGACTGAGATCGCCACCGATCGGGCCGGTCTCCGCGCGCATCGGGATCGCCTTCAGCCCCATCCGCGCAAAGGTGCGCAGATAGGCGACGAACATCTTGTTGTAGGCGACGCGCGCGGCGGCCTCGTTGAGGTCGAAGGAATAGGCGTCCTTCATCAGGAATTCGCGGCCGCGCATCACGCCGAAGCGCGGACGCTGCTCGTCGCGGAATTTCCATTGAATATGATAGAGATTCAGCGGCAGGTTCTTGTAGGACTTCACGTACGCGCGGAAGATCTCCGTGATCATTTCCTCGTTGGTCGGCCCGTACAAAAGCTCGCGCTTGTGGCGGTCGGCGATGCGCAGCATCTCCGGACCGTAAGCATCGTAGCGTCCGCTCTCACGCCAGAGGTCGGCGAGCTGGAGCGTGGGCATCAACAGTTCCAGCGCGCCGGAGCGGTCCTGCTCCTCGCGCACGATCTGCTCGATCTTCTTCAGCACCCGGAAGCCAAGCGGCAGCCACGCATAGATGCCGGCGGCCTCCTGCCGGATCATGCCAGCGCGCAGCATCAGCCGATGCGAGACGATCTCCGCCTCTTTCGGATTTTCCTTCAGGATGGGCAGAAAGAACCGCGACAACCGCATGGCAATACTCTGGGAATCAGTGAGGGGTTGCAGTGAAACCGGATTGGGAGCGAAAACACAAGACCGGGAATGAGGAAAAGCCGCTAACGCGGCGGAATTCCTGTCATTTTTCCGTTGACTTCAGGTTCGACTTGAACCGCGTCGGCCTCAAGGCGGCGCGACCTCGAGGTCGTCCTCGAGCGTGACCTTCTCGAAATCGGTCACCAGCGCGTCGATCCGCACATGCCAGCGGCCGGCGAAGGGCAGCTCGACCTTGCCCACATGCCAGTAACCGTCGGGCCCGAGCTCGGCGTCGCGTTCCATCGGCTCGATGCCGCGCTCCGGCAGGCTCAGCGTCAGCGTCGCCTCCTTGGCCTTCAGCGGCGTCGCCTCGCCGGTCATGAGCTGGAGCACGAAATCGTCCATGCCGGCCTTCCCCGGGGACACCAGCACCTGAAACATCGCCTTATCGCTGTGGATGTGGATCGCCAGCGGCGTCTCCGGCACCATGGTCCGCGGCGGCGGCGTGAAGCGCCAGCCAGCGACGACGGCAAAGATGCCGAGCGCGGCCCCGCACTCCAGCAGGATGGAAGATTTGAGCGCGGACGCAGCCCTGCGATCTTTCGCCAGCGCCGGCGTCCATCGGAAGCGATTGAGCGCAGCCAGTACCAACAAAGACAGAATCAGCGCCAGTTTGACCGACAGAATGAGGCCGTAGGTGGTGTCTATCAAAGCCGACGGCTTTTCGAGTTGAATGATCGCAAGGGTAAGCCCAGTCAGCGCCAGCGCCGCGACCACGGGCATGGCGATGCGCGAGAAGCGGTTCAGGAGCGGCAGCAGGGCCGGCGTCGGCTTCGAGACCAGCGTTGCCAGCGGCGCCAACGCGCCGATCCAGAAGGCGACTGCGAGGCCATGGACGAAGATCGCCGGCCGCGTCAGCCACTCTGGCGATGCTGTCGCGGCGTGTCCGGTTATTGCGAGCGACAGGCCGACGCCGGCAAACGCGATCGCGGCAAACACGCGCGCGTACCAAGCCCGGTTCAGCGCCATCAGCGCCAGCAGCATCGCCGCGATGGCGAGAAGCAAGGCGGGGCCGGCACTGGTCGCGAATGCGATGGTCCAAGGCGCCGTCGTCAGACCCGCTGGCAACGGCAGACCAAGAAGATCCAGGCCCAGCGCGCCAAGAGATACGATCGCGCTCGGGATGCCGATGAAAAGCGCCGCGCGCGGCATGCCCATGCCCGTCATCGACCGCGCAATCCAGCGGCCAAAGAACACGCCGCCGACGCCGACGAACAGCCCGAGATAGACACCGATCCGCGATATCAAGATCAGCGCCTTCAACAGGCCGTCGGCATTGGCCGTAGGCTGCGTGGCCGTCGGCGCACCGACGGAAAAGATCACCGACCCCGCCACAGGATGGCCGTCCTGCGAGATGACACGATAGCTCACGACCGCCGTGCCCTGCGGCAGGTCCGGCGGCATCGCAACCGAAATGCCCTCGCCCGATGCCGTGACGCGCGCATCGTCGCGCGCCCTGCCCGCGCCGTCGATCAACTGGATCGCGCCCGGGGTCACCCCCTCATTGAAGCGAAATTCCACCGCCTTCGGCGCGGTCGCCAGGATGCTGCCGCTCGGCGGCTCAACCGAAATCAACGCCGCATGCGCCGTCGCGTCGGTCACAGTGCCGACAAGCAAGAGCAGCGTGACGAGCGCGGCGACGAGACGCATTACGGCTTGGGCAGCAGTTTCACGCCAGGCGCCGGCGACTTGTCTTCACGCGAATGCGCGGAACCCTCGGCCGGGATTTCAATCCAACGGCTGACACCCTTCTCGCATTCCTGCACGACAGGGAAATACAGCGTGGTGTTCGGCTTCAGGCTGTCGGTGAGGAAACTGCTGACGATGAACTCGTCGTAATTGTGATCCGGCAGCTTGCCGCCGGACCAGACAATTTCCTTCACGCCCGAGGTCAGCCTGTTGCCGTGATAGTCGTAGGCGCTGGCATACTGGCCCTCGACGATATCGACATTCCAGCCGGCCTTCGGCATCGGCTTCACGGCGATCACGCCCTCCGGAATTTGCACGCGGATCTTGACGGTCGGCGAGCCGGAACAGCCATGCGGCACGGCGAAGACGGCCTTGTAGGACGCGCCGACCGTGGCCTGCTTGCCTTCCAGATATACGTGGGCTGCCGCCGGCGATGCGACGAGCGCAGCCATCAGGATCAGCCAGGGTGCCTTCGACATGCTCTATCTCCCGGACATTGGATCGCGTCTGTCACATCTTCATTCCCGAATGGTCGGGCATCTTCTTCATCATCATGCCTCCGCCACCGGGCGCGCCGACGCCCTGGACGTCAAGCGACACGGAGACCTTGCCGGCCTTCTCGAACTCGAGCGTCACCGGCACCTTCTGGCCCTCCTTGAACGGGCCCTTCAGGTCCTGGAGCATCAGATGGCTGCCGCCGGGCGCTAGCTTCACGGTCTTGCCGGGCTCGATGACGAGGCCATTGTCCAGCGGGCGCATCTTCATCACGCCATTGTCCATCGCCATCTCGTGGACCTCAGCCTTGCCGGCGATCTCGGCCGACACGGCGATCAGCTTGTCGGGCGCCGTCCCCTTGTTCTCGATGGTCAGGAAGCCTCCCGCGACCTTGGCGCCTCCGGGTGTTGCACGACTCCACGCCTGCGAAATGACGAGGTCACCGGCCTTCACATCGTCGGCGCTGGCGGGAGCACGCAGGGCGAGAGTGAGCAGGACGGCGCCCGCGATTGATCCGAACGAAGCTCTATTGATGTACACTTTGTGCTCCTCTTGTTGATTTCAGTTCGCGAGGTGGATGGCGGGATGCAGCGTGCCGAGCAGCCCGACTATAGCGAAAACGACAAGGCCGAGAACGAGCTCGATGGTGCTGTTGCGCACGAGAGAGGCGCGCGCAGCATCCCCGTACTTGCCCAGCCGCGGGGTCAGTGACAGCCGGTTGACCGCAGCGAATGTCAGCATGAAGGCGAACACGGCGAGCTTGACCAACAACAATTGGCCGTACTCCGTGGCGATCAGCCCACGCACAGAGCCGACCAGGACCACGGTGTTGGCCACGCCCGTCAGTATGAGAGTTGCCACGCTGATGATGCCCATCGTCGAAAATCGCCCAACAGCGTCGCGGGCGAGCAACGGCGAGCTACTATGGCGGGTGGCGCCGAGGAAGAGAATCAGCGGCACCAGGCCACCGATCCAGGCGGCAGCGGCCAGAATATGGAGCGCGTCCGCAGCAAGATGCAGGTAGCCGACGATACCAGAGGTCGCGCCGGCATGTCCGGTCCAGGCCAGCAGTGCAGCAAATGCGAACGACGCCGCAAGTCCAAGCCATCGCGCGATCGCCGCACGATTGCAGATGAGGCAGATCGCCAAACAAACCGCAGTGCAGGCCCGTAGGGCTGCCACTTGGCCGAACTGCGTTTCGTTGACGACGGTAGACAGCACGTCAGGGCTCAGCGCTTCGTCGAGCGGCATGCCACTCATCGACACCGCCTGAAGCGTCAGCCAAATCCCGCCCGAGATCACGGCGATGGCAAGGGTCCCCCACGAGATCCGCAAGGCACGGATCCGCGCGCGCTCCGCCACGCCTGCCACCTCACGCGAAGCGGGCTCGGCGATGGAAACCTGAAACAGGATATTTCCCGCCAGCATCGCCGTCGTCGCGAAATGGACAGCACGGATCGCGACCAGGGGCGCATCGGACGTTGACCAATCCATCGGCAGTTGGACCTTCAAGGGCCGACCTGGAAGGTGAAGCTGCCGTCGGTCGTATGCGTATCCACCGACAGCACGTGCCAGTTCACGTGGTAGGTGCCGGCGCCGCCCGGCTTCAATGGAACAGATATTTGGTTGTCCTTGACGCTCGCCTTCCCGGCGTCGACGCGTTGCCCATTCGGCCCCGTGACAGTGATCGAGCTGAATGCAGCCTCGAGCTTCTGCGTGAAGGTCAGCGTCACCGCGCGCGGCAGGTTCGCGACCTTGTTGCCGACCCGCGGCTCGGCATAATCAAGCGTCGCGTGAGCCGCGGCTTCACCGGAGGCGAGCAGCAGCAACAACGGAATCATCGAGGAAAGTAAAGACGCTCGCATAGCTCAATTCCTCATAAATGGGCTGGCAGGTTGGACAGGTCCACCGAAGATCGGCTTGCCGATGCCGCGCGGATCAACGTCGTCCAGGTACAAATGTAATTGAGCGATGAAGCCAACATTGGTTCCGCTTTGCCTGTTGATCGGGATCAGCGCCTCCGCGGCAATCTGGAACTTGTTGCCGACCCAGATGACTCCCGGATTGATCGTGCCCGTCGTCATCGTGCCCGAGGTAAGCGTGTTCGCCACCGGGGTCTGCAGGGTGGCTTCGACGAGCGGGACCAGGTGATTGATGAAATCCGGCAGGCCGAGATCCACGACCGCTGATTTCAAATAGGGCATGCTGTACTGGATGGTGCCGCCCCAGTTCAGCACCCGTGGATGGAATTCAGTGTCGGCAGTGCTTAATCCCGAGTCCGGATCGATCCCGAAGGTGGTGGTGAAGCTCCGGCCCGGAATGGCGTAGCCGACCTGCCCGGTGATCGCGCCCGGCCGAAGCCAGGAGAGCGTGTCAGGAAGATCGCCAAAGCCTTTGCCGAAATAGATCGTGGGCGTGTAGGTGTTGAACGGATCCGCCCCGACGCTTTGTGCGCCGGTGCCGCCCCATTCCACGCTCAGGCCCGCCGACATCACGAATTCATGCGCGGGGTCCTTGAACACGCGGTACTTGAACGTGGTCTCCAGATTCTGGAACCCGTTGGCCCCGGGAACCGTCGCATCGATCGGACCGAGGAAGGTGTAGGTCGTGCCAAACGAGATGGCGAAATCGTCGGTGATGCGCTTGGAGAACTCGCCGGACACGTCGCGCTGCCGAACGGGCGGAACGTCGCCGGTCTTGAAACTGTCGAAGGTGGGAAGCGAGAGCTCGTCGTTGACGCCGGGATCGTCGATGCCAAGCGTTGCCGGAAAGAAGCGGTTGCCGACGATCTCGTGGGCAAAGCTTCTGGAGATAAGGCTTCTGGAAACAAGGCTCGGGGAAAGAGAGCAAAGCGCAATAGCGAGGCCCCACAGGCCCGCGCGCGTGCGACTGATAGACATGAGATGTCTCCGCAAGAAAGACGTACAGGGTTCAAGCGGCCGATCCGGCCGCTACGCTTACGTCAAATGCGGAGGCGCACGCGCCTGGGCGCTGGACCTGCCATGTGCAGTGACTGCGCTCGCATCCGCCTCGCGCCACACCACGCGCTCAGGGTGGCGTAAGGGAATGAGGAGTGTCGCCGGCGGCGGCGAATCGAAGGACGCATTGGCCTGCGCCAAGCAACACAGGGCACACGTGCCGGCATGCGCCGTGGGCGCGCCCTGGTCATTCGGGGCGCCCTGCTCACTGACGCTATGGCAGACGATGCCGGTACCAAGCGGGTCGACAACGGCTTGGCCGGCCGCCCAGCAGGCGGCAATTGGAGCCAGCACCTGCATCACGAGCGCGAGCAGGACAACCGGTAGGAATTTTTGCAGCCGTGCGCGCATCCGCCGAACCATTCGTTCCCTGCTAACTAAACACCACGCTTGGCCCGAGTCGAGATCACATCCCCTGCGCTGGGGCGACGCATATTTCTCGAAAATGTTTTCGGGGGGCGTCCGTCCGGGGGCAGTGTCCGGCATTTGAGGCAGCGGCACCGCCCGGCGATTTCCACAGAATTCTTATATTTGTCATATACTTACGACCCATAACAGCCCGATCGTTTCGTCAGCTGCTCGAATTTTGAACAATCGTTGCCGAAAATGATGACAAGTGAGAAAAGTTGATCTAGCATCCCTCTTGCTCAGGCTGGCCGTGAGGTCGAAGTCTGGTGGTCCAAGTCTCGGGAGGAGCCCCTGGCGCGCAAAACGCAGCGTCGCCCCGTCAATCAAGATCAAATCTTAGAATCGGGGATAATAGGGTCGACACAATTTTTGAGCGGGGCCAGGGCCCCGCTCTTTTTTTATCTGCCTCTCCCAATCTGATCGAACAGCTTTAGGCTCGCAGCCTCGCGTTACGCCGATCTGCCGCCCCTCGTCTACCAACAGCCGTTCGACGAGCATCCTGAGACGCGGAGCGGGCCCGTGATGGGATCGATGCTTGCGTTGACCATCAAGCCGATTCTCGACTTCGCAGGCGAGCGCAGTGGACTTGCAGCGTAGCGCGCTTTGCGCTGCACCAACTCTCGCGTTGCAGATTGGGTGGCGTGAACTCGTCGATTGTGAGACACTTTCCAGATCGGTAGCGCAACCAATGACGCGCCGACGACAAGATATATGGGAGCGAGCGATGTCCGAGACGAAAGATTTCTCGACGACGAGGCGCGATCTTCTTCAGGCGGCTGCGACCGCCGGCGCCGCGACTGCCATCCTCGGCAGCATGGGCATAAACCCAGCATTGGCAGCCGAGATGGGACGAAGTGAGAAACCGCTGAAGGCGGCGTTCTCCAACGCAGGCCTTCAGGCCACCTGGTGCGCGCAGGGCAAGCAGGCCGCGGAATTCTGGGGCAAGCTGTTCAATGTCGAAGTCACCTGGTTCGATGGCCAGCTCGATGCGGTGAAGCAGCGCGCGGCGATCGACAACATGGCCTCGCAGAAATGGGATTTCGTCGCCATCCAGGCGTTCGGCATCGGCACCCTCACCCAGCCGGTGCAGAAGATGATCGACGCCGGCACGCCCGTCATCGACATGGACACGCTGATTGCGCCGCTCGACCAGATCAACGTCCATTCCTTCCTCGCCCCCGACAACGAGTTCATGGGCGCCTCGGTGACGCAGGCGCTCTGCAACGCGATGGGTGGCAAGGGCAAGATCATCATGACGCAAGGAGCCCTCGGCCACACCGGCGCGCAGGGCCGCGCCAAAGGCTTCAACTCGGTGGTGAAGCAATTCCCCGCCATCGAGGTGCTCGACACCCAGCCGGCCGATTGGGACGTCTCCAAGACCGCGCGGCTCTGGGAGACCTATCTGACCAGGTACCCGCAGATCGACGCGGCGTTCTTCCACAATGACGACATGGCGCTGGCCGCTGCCAACATCATGAAGGCCCACAACCGCACCAACATCCTGATCGGTGGTGTGGACGCGATGCCGCCGGCGATCCAGGCGGTGAGCGAGGGCCGGATGTACGCGACCGTGCGCAATCCGTCGTGCCGCATCCACGGCGGCGCGATCATTGCGGGCGTTGCGGCCGTCGTTGGCGGCGAGAAGAGCGGCCAGGGCATTCCCAAGAACGTCGTCACCGACGGCCCTGTCGTGACCAAGGCCAATGCCGCGGGCATGCAGTGGATGCAGGATCACTTCCTGATCTGAAATCTCCATGCCTGAGGGTCGACGGCCCATCCTGGAACTGCAGGGCATCACGAAGAGCTTCGGCGGCGTCGAAGCGCTTCGTGGTGTCGACTTCGCGCTTCTCCCCGGCGAGATCCACGGCCTCGTCGGCGAGAATGGCGCGGGAAAAAGCACGCTGATGAAGATCATCGCCGGCGTGCACACCGAATTTACCGGCCGCTTCCTGATCGACGGCCATGAGACCCATTTCCGCTCGGCGCGCGATGCGCATGCCGCGGGTATCGCCATGGTGCATCAGGAGCTCTCGGTCGCGCCTGATCTCACGGTCGCCGAGAACGTCTTCCTCGGCAACCAGCCGACCAACGCGCTTGGCCTCGTGCAATGGCGACGCATGGCGCACGAGGCCGGCGAGCAGCTCGCCCGCTTCGGCATCGACGTCGATCCGATGTCGAGGCTCGGCGACTTGCCGATCGGGCTGCAGCAGCTGATCGAAATCGCCCGTGTGCTGTTCTCCGGCGCGCGCATCGTCATCCTGGACGAACCGACCTCCGCCCTCTCCCCGCCCGAGGTCGAGCGGCTGTTTACGACGCTGCGGCGCTTGCGCGAGGAAGGCACCGCCATCGTCTTCATCTCCCATTTCATCGAGGACATTCTTCGCGTGTCCGATACGGTCACCGTGTTTCGCAACGGGCGGAAGGTTGCGGAGACCGCGAGTGCTGCGACCACCAAGGGCGCGCTGATCGAGGCCATGATCGGCCGCGGCGGCGAGGCGCTCGAGCACAGCTACACCGACGATCTGATGCTGCCGCGGCCGAGCGACAGTTCGGTCGTGCTGAAGGTCGACCAGCTGTCGCTGGCGCGCAGCCTCAAGGACGTCTCCTTCGAGGCCCGCGCCGGCGAGGTGCTCGGCATCTACGGCTTCATGGGCTGCGGGCAACAAGAATTGTCCCGCATCCTGTTCGGCAAGCTGAAGCCGGACGCCGGCACACTGATCGTCGAGGGCCGGCCGAAGACCTTCGCCAGCACGGCGGCGGCGCGGCGCGCGGGCATCGCGCTGGTGCCGGAGAGCCGGCGCGCCATGCTGTTTCACCAGGAGCCGGTGTACAAGAACATCTCGATCAGCATCCTCGAGCGCATCTCGTCGCTGCTGCTCAAACCGGCGCAGGAGCGTGATATCGCCAGGCGCCAGGTCGAGCAGTTGCAGATCAGGCCGCCGGTGGTCGGCCTCGACCTCGGCATGCTCTCGGGCGGCAACCAGCAGAAGGTTGCGCTGGCAAAATGGCTGACCTACCCGCCCAAGCTGCTCGTCCTGTGCGAGCCGACCCGCGGCATGGATGTCGGCGCCAAGAACGACGTCATCAACATCGTCCGCGACCTCCGCGCCAGGGGGCTCGCGATCATCGTGCTGTCGACCGAGCCGGAAACGGTGCTGTCGCTGGCCGACCGCATCCTCGTGCTCAAGCGCGGCGCATTGGTGCGGGAATTCAGGAACGAGCCGGTCAGCAAGGACCGCCTGCTGGAAGCGGCGTGACGGAGAAGCACAATGGCGAGCAGTGAGACGGCACCAGCAGCAAGCCAGCGCGCACGGGGCGCTGCGACGTTCCTGCGCTCGCAGATGCGCAACATCGCGCCGTTCCTGACGCTGATCTTCCTGTCCGCCTTCTTCGCCGTCGCCAGCCCCTCCTTCGCGACCATCGACAATCTCGGCAATATCCTGACGCAGGTGTCGGTGACAGGCATCATCGCCGTCGGCCTTACCTTCGTGATCCTCTGCGCCGAGATCGACCTGTCGATCGCGGGCATCGCCAACGTCACCGGCATCGCGGTCGCCTACTTCACGCTGCAGGAATCTTACGTCAACATCGCCAACATCCCCCTGCCCGGCGCGATCGCGATCATCCTGTCGCTCCTGCTCTGCGCGGCTCTCGGCCTCGTCAACGCGCTGGGCCTGACCGTGATCGGCATCCCCTCCTTCATCATGACCCTGGCGATGATGCAGATCGCGGCCGGCATCTCGGCGCTGCTGGTGCGCGGCCAGATCGCCTACAAGGTCCCGAGCCTGATCTCGACGCTCGGCTCGGGCTCGATCGGCGGCATCCCCTGGATCGTCATTGTTGCCGCCGTCATGCTGCTTGGCGGGCACCTCGTGCTGACCTACACGCGCTTCGGCCGCTACGTCTACATGGTCGGCGGCAATCGCGAGGCGGCCGAATATTCCGGCCTCAACGTCAAGCTCATCCTTGGCAGCGTGATGATCATCTCCGCGGTGTGCGCCGGCATCGGCGGCATGCTCGGCGTCGCCCATTTCGGCAGCGCGCAGCAGAACGAGTTCGACACCTATCTGCTCGACTCCATCGCCGCCGTCGTGGTCGGCGGCACCAGCCTGTTCGGCGGCCGCGGCGGCATCGGCAACACCATCGTCGGCCTGTTCGTTCTCGGTGTTCTCAATAACGGCCTCGACCACGTCAACATCGACAGTTTCTTGAAGATCCTGATCCGCGGCCTGATCCTGCTGGCGGCGCTGATCATCAACGTCTATGCGCAGCGGTTGCGAGAAAAAGCGGCGGAATAGACGCCCTCAAAACAAAAGCGCGAAAACAACCCCATGCACAGTAAAAATCATTGCGGAATTTGATGCGCAGGAATTATTCGCGATTCCCGAAATTTGGTTTGACGCGTCGGGCAAAACAGGAGTAGGATGTCATGATGGCAACCACCGGGTATCTGCGCATCCGCTAGCTCAAGCTTGGCCCAGAGATCTCGGTACAACCAGCAGTCGTCTCCCTCCAGATATTTTCGCCAAATCTCAGAGCATAATCCATGGTCATGCGGCACGCAGCTCTGGTCATGATGACCTTGCTGCTCTTCTCGGGATGGGCACGTGCCGAGCCCGGCATTGAATGGCAATTCCTCGCTACCGGACAGACGCAGACCTCGCCGATTCAAGGCACCGTCGAAAGCTACGCGCGAAAGTACAAGCCGACCGCAATCATGATCGTGCAAGACGGCCTGGTGGTCGCGACCTCAGGCGACCTCACCCGCAAGGTCAACGTGCGCTCTGTTCGAAAGAGCTTCCTGAGTGCTCTCTACGGAATCGCCATCGAACGCGACCAGATCAAACTCGAAGGCACGCTCGACCAATTGGGGATCGACGACACCTCGCCATCGCTGACGACCGGAGAGAAGCAGGCAACTGTTCGTCAATTGCTCATGGCCCGCTCCGGGGTCTATCATCCCGCAGCTTATGAGACGAGCGACCAGAAATCGAACCGGCCGCCGCGGGGTTCCCATCGGCCCGGCACGTTCTGGTATTACAACAACTGGGACTTCAACGCCCTGGGTGCAATCTATGAAAGGGCAACGGGCTCGGACATCTTCGATAGCTTCGACAAAATGATTGCGCGTCCCATCGGGATGCAGGATTTCACCGCCCACGACGGGGCTTTCGTTGGAGATAGTTCCTCGCTTTACCGCGCCTATGTGTTCAGCATGAGCGCGCGGGATCTTGCACGCTTCGGATTACTGTTCCTCAACAAGGGACGATGGAATGACGCTTCCGTCGTTCCGTCGCAATGGACGGCCGAGTCGACCAAGGCCTATTCGGAGACCGATCGAAAAGACCGCGGCTATGGCTATCTATGGTGGACACTCGATGCCGGCGTTTGGGGACGAGACGCAATCTTTGCGTCGGGCTACGGCGGACAGTTGATCGTCATCGTGCCGGAGAAGCGTCTGGTTGCCGTTCAACTCGTCGAACTGGACCGGAGCCAGAAGGGAATTCATAGCGCGACTTTTCTCGACCTCGTTCGACAGATCGTGACGATGGCCAATTGATTTGCCAGACCACGCCCCCGCACCGCGGCATCATGCGACGAAGGTAATGTCCGCCTATCCCCCATAGCGCTCGAGTTCGTGCAATGGGTATCCGCTACGGGGCCACAAGCGGCTTTCCTTCCTACCGCGCGCCCGCTGGCAGCTTCAAAATGTGGCCGGTAGGCGAGAGTGCGCATCGAGGGTTCATCTTCGAATGCCGCAACCTGGTCCCAAAACTGCTCGACCGCACTTGCGGAGTCGCCATCGGCTCGGACGTTGATCGCTATTGCCATCCGTCGCTCTATGGATTCCTGCAACTTTGGCTGCGAGTCCGGGGGCTGCAACGGGTCATTGGCGAATCTCCGGCGGTTGATAGGACACTTCCGGTCCAACTCCAGAAACATCTCTGCGTCGCACCAACAGACGCAATGGGCCAGAAGCGAACTACAGTGGGTTGGAGCAGCGGTTGGAAACGAACATTAAGCGACAGCTTCCTTGAGGAGCCGTTCTTGAGCCCGGAGTGTCAGAGCTCGCGCGAGTCGATCCTCGCACGCAGGTGATGGCAGAAATCCTCCAGGAGCGTCTGCAGATTTTCGCAGTTGACCAATAGGCGATCTGCCTGTGCGCGTTCCGCCGTGTCAAACGCGAAGGCATTACGCAGGCGCCTTACGTGGTTCACTCTTTGGCGGCCATTGGCGGCGCGGGTTTCCGCGAACTCAAGATGCTCCAGATCGTGGCTGAGCCTGTCTTCTTCCTCGACGAGCAGCTTGGTGATGGTGGCCCGATTGTGCGGTGCAAGGTCATCGCCATTCAGGAGATCGAGATAGTGATCCACATTCGCTCGGGCCACGTATCGGTGCATGACGCCACTCCCGATTCGCTCATCTACATCAAGCGGCACTTGCCGAAACGACGCTGGCGGGCAACCAGTATTATTCCACCGCAGAAACGCCCCTGCAACATGACGCCGATCAGCCGTACAGTCGCCTGCTCCGGCGAGTTAACTTAAGTTGGGTTGTTGGGAAGCGCAAGAACGGATTACCGCAGCGATCCCGCTCATTGTCATGCCGTACAGACCTCGCGCGCGGATCGGCGTATTGCGCGCGGGTTGGCAGCGGCCAGAAGCGAAAATGCGTAGGCTGATTCCAACGAGGCGGCGTTCAGTTTCGTCCGGGCCTTCTTAAGGAACTCGGCCGCTCTTCAATATCCACACCGATCATCTTGCCGATGCGGCCTATTCAATATTTTGAATGCAGGATTGCGGCGGGGTCGAAACTAGCTTCCGAAAGACGATGCTGTCATCCGAGAAGCTTGCAACGCATCCATGCCCCTTAACGAAATGACGAAGGCGGCTCAGAGCCGCGTCGTTTTCGCCAAAGAGCCGCTTGTAGTCGTCCGTCGACAAATTGTGGAGAGCTCCGTCGCCTAAGTCAGAGAGGGACTTGTCAAGGTCGGCCAAGGTGATTCTGGTTTGTCGCATTGCCTGCCTCGCCAACCATGACAGCATCCGTCAACCCCGCAAGATTGAGCGCTGACCTCGGCTTCTTTGAAGTGACGTAAGCTTATGATGCCGGCTCGTATAATTTTTTGACGTGGATCAAAGGCAAACCGAGGGCGTCGCCAGCAGCTGCGGGCCTTGGTTGTGTGGAAACGCATGGGTCGCACAAGCGGAAGTGACGCTGCTGATTTTGAATCACATCATGGGACCCGGAATGAAGCAGCGAATATCAGTTACGCGTGCTGGCATGCCATCGATATACTCATACACGGGCCACGCAATCGTCCGCCCGGTGAGGTTGGGTCCGACAATCACCGCTTCCGGTGGCACATCCCACCATTGTCCGTACAAACGGACGCGGTATCCGCTGCCCTTACTCTCCCAATCGGGGCTGGCAACTGCTATTCCGTCCGCGTTTGAGCAGCATGGCCCCTTGCCACTTTTGAGGCTCTCGAACCAATGATTGAGTTCAGGTCGGTTAGGATCGTGCGCGTTCGCTGCCAAGTGCGAGACCAGTAGCACGATCAATGTGGTCGCCGAGTTGGCGGTCATCGAGTGCATTTGAGTCATTGCAATTTCTCTAAGAAAACAAGAAATTAGCGCCGTGATCCCTTCAAATTGCGTTAGTTCAAACTGCGCGGTCTTCCGATACGAGCCGCGTCATGCTGCATCAATTCCAGTGAATTGGACGACTTCCAAAAATCCCGCTCGTTGCTACGTCTGCGATCCGGACCCTAAGGTTCAATGGCTGCCGATGTGAGGTAGGGGCCAAAAGCAGCCATCAGCGGCCAGCATGATCTTGGTCACCTGTCCGCGAATTTGGTTTGGAATCGAGCGAAACCCGACGCGCCTCCCGCGTCAGCGCATTCCAAGAGACACTCTCTGCTCAGCCGCGCCTGGGTTTCCGCGTTTTCGATCGAGCGTGGCGCCACGCTGTCTCCAGGGCCGACTTCAGCTCGCTCGGTGACAGCTTCGCCAGTGTCGCCGCGGTCCAGCCCTGCTTGCCCCAGGCGTTGGGCACCGGAGCGAACGCCTCCGGCGCCGTGAGGCATTTGAGCTCCTGCTCGTCCGGCGTGAACTTGAAGTTGGCCGTCTTGCCGTCGGCAGCAAGGGTCACGTAGATCCGGGCCACCTTGAACGCGGCCCGATCAAAGTGGGGGGCCTCCGTCGTCCCGGACAGCGACAGGGCCATGCGGCGAAGGTCTACGCTCGTGGCCATCGGCAACTCATGGAAGAACAGCTCCGTGGGTCACGCCCCGGCACAGCGTGACCTCGCAAGGGGATCGTTGCGACATTGTCTCGAGAATCATCCACCTGCGGCTCATCGATCGTGCGCGGTTTTTTTCATTCCTGCGTGGGGGTTGCCATGACCAGTGGATCACCCGCCAAGCTCCCGGGAAGGGCCTCGCAACTCCCAGTTCGATAGTTTGTCGTCGTCCTCCGTCAGAAGTCCAGCTTGTCACGTATGGCCGCGATCCCGGCTCTCGCGCACGCTTCGTCCGCGTCACCGCCCGGCGCTCCGGACACGCCGATCGCACCGACCAGAGAGCCCCCCGCTTCGACGATCAATCCTCCTCCTATGACCACCACCCCGGGAAGACTCCGAATGCCCGATTGCATCATGCCCGGCTGGCTGACCGCATTCAGCTCCATCGTGCTGGTCTTGAACGACGCAGCCGTCCACGCCTTGCCGGATGCCGTTGCTGGCGTATGGGGGCCCGCAAAGCGGTCGCGCAACACCACTTGCGTCACGCCGAAGCGATCGACAACGGCGACGGCAACCTGGTAACCATGGCTACGGCAGCTGGTTAGTGCGGCGGTCGCCAGATCGAGCGCCAGCTCCGGCGTGAGCGATTGATAGGCGACCAACGCCTCTACCGCCCGCATTGGGCAGCTGGACGCGATCAGCAGCGCCGTCGCGATCGATAAACGTCTGACTCTCATTGATATCCCCGCCAAGTTGGACGAATGCCTATTTGATCTCGCCGTAAGTCAGATCGTCGAACAAGGTCACGCTGTCGGCCTTGGTCCACAGGCCGATCATGCCGGCATCAACGATGCTGGCGTCCTCCACTTCGAATAGCGATTTTCCGTCGTAGGTCACCTTGAACCGACTTGCTGCGAAATCGCAACGCAGCACGTGCCATTGCCCTGATGTCACCGGCGTGCTGACGCCATATCCGCCTTTGCGGCCAACGATCTCCAGCGACGTCCTGACACCCTTGATCGTCTTGTAAAGCACGACATTGTCCTCAAGGGCGTTGGCCCGGACGACGTAGTAATTGTTGGCATCCTTCGCGCGCCAGATGAGTCCCGCGGCGCGATCTTCCGACCCTGCGATGGCCTTGAATTTGACTTCAACGAAGCCGTTGCGGATCGCGGTGTCGCTCTTGATCGCAAGCGGAAAAGTCGCTCGTCCGGATTGCTTGAGAACGTTCGGTTTGCTCGGCGCCGAGGGCTCGGCCTCCACGGTCCATTTCGGCTCTCCCCTGCCGGTCATCGTCAAGGTCCACCCGTCGGGCGGCAATCCGGCAGGAGCATTGTCAAAATTCAGGGTCTCGGCCACGGCGTTTCCTCCCATCACCAAGCTCAGCACAGACGCCGCGGCAAGCCACATGCGCAATGAAGATCGCGACGGCAAGGCTGCGACGGTGTACGTCATTGATCGTCCCACTCCCGATGTTCGGGCCGTCCTCAGCGGCATGATGTCCTCGTCAATCAGCGAAGCGAAGGAAGCGTCGATGCGAGCAAGGACAGTCCGGCGAACAACAGCAGCGCCAGTACCGCCTTTCGGAACGTCTCGTCGTCAATCTTTCCGAACAGCCGGAAACCGGACCACAGACCGGCGACCAGGAACGGCGCGCCCAGCACGTACAATGCCAGCGTGTCCTTCGTGATGCTGCCGGCGGCGGCCTGGGAGATCGAAATGACCACGAACGCCAGGAACAGCACCGGCTGGAACACGGCCCGCTGCAGATCCTTCGGCCAGCCGCGCCATTGACAGGAGATCGTCGAGATAATGCCGCCGAGCCCGGTCAAGCCGCCAAGAAGCCCATTCGAGATGCCGATCGCGATGTCGGCACCGGTGCCGATCTTCATCGGCGCGAATACCGGTCGCGCCAGACCGTAGACTGCGTAGATCATCAGCAATACGCCGACAGAGAGCCGGAGGTAGACCGGGTTCAGATACGAGAGAATGCCCACTCCAATGGGAATTCCGACGACTGTCCCGAACGCAAGCGGCCATGCCTTGCGCAAATCCAGGCTGCTTCGCAGCTTGAAGATGCCATAGCCCTGCGTGAGCAGGCCGTAACCGGCAATCAAGGTCGCGGTCTGCATCGGCGTGATGATGTGCAACCAGACGCCCGAGACGACGAGGCCCATCGCAAATCCGGAAAATCCGCTGACGAAGCCGCCGACCAGGGCAGCAAGAGCAAAGATAGCAAAGACAGGAGCATCCATGAGCCGTTCTCCCGAACGAGACAGCGAACGCTTGGATGGAAATCCATCTGATGGGGAGGTCGCAGATCCCCAAACTTGCAAAGTTTCATTGCCGAAACGGTTGTGCCGGCTCCTGCCTCAGCAGTGCCACCTCCCAATGCGCCGAAACGTGCACAACGGTTCCGGTGCACTGCACGCACCGCAAACGCGCGTACCTTCCGAACAAAGTTCGTCACGGCGAGTTGGTGCAGTACCTCCTGCAAGGAAGGAGACCACTATGAGACATTCAACATCAGCTGCCCTGTTGTCCGTTCTGGCGCTAGGTTTCGTGTTCACCGGAAGCGCTACACAAGCGCAGTCCACCGCCGTCCAACACCCCCAGTCGCCGCAGCAGTCGGAACAATCCCGCGAGCAGGATCGTAGCCGCGCGGGGGATGTCACGATCGGACGCGACTGGAAGGCGGACAACGAGGGTGATCACGCCGGCACGACCATGCCGAATGAGGACCATCAAACCGTGGGCCGCGACTGGCGCGCTCACCCGGAGGATCGAGATCGCCAATAGCCCCCCGATCATTGTTCTCCTGGTCTTGCTCTCCAGCCCAGGTTCAGGGCGACGACGGTACAGTGCAGCGGGAGCCAGCAGCTCGTCGATGCGCGCGTCGATGGGCGCCGGCGCGTTGGGCGCGCCGATCAGCCGAGACAGCCTATTTGATGAAATCGTGGTATGTGATGTCGACATGCAGCGCCCTTGGTGATCAGGACGCGATTCTTGGGCATGTCGCCTCGCGGGGAGATCGCAATTCCCCGTGCCACGAATAAAAGCCCTGCCAGCCGGGCTGTCAACCCGGTTGCGTCGAAAGAAGCAAAGATTCGTCGGAGGCGAGATGCTAACGCGCGATGAAATTGGGTTGAATCATCATCGCCCTTTAGCTCTTTGTTTGAGCATGATCTCCGCGCAAGCGCGTTCCGCTGATGTCGCGAGGGAAAACCGTCGTACACTTTCCAGATCAGGCTCCGGCTAGCTAATCCCGAAACCGTAAAGGCGAGCCATTACGGCCTCGCACTCTTCCGCAGCCGGAGCCAAGTCAAGGATCCTCGCCTTCCTGTGAGCGCTCCGAATTGCTCTTACGAGGTCTATGTCCGGATCGTGGCCCCCATTTGGAGACAGTTCGGCGAGCGTGAGCAGAGATAGGATTTCGGACTGCACCTCTCCCTGCGTTCGGGCCAAAGCCAGAGCCGACTTGGCAAGCTTCAAGGCGCTCTCCTGCCTTCCGAGAGAAAATTCAGCGCGTGCCAAATGCGACATACGAACGGGCTGAAAGTACAGAAGCTTTATATTGGCTGCCTCCTCTACCGCCTCTCTAAGCAGAGGAGCTGCTGCGAGAGGATCCTTTGCTGCGAGGTAGGCGCCGCCCAAATAGGTTTGCACGACGGGAGTCATGAGGCGAACCCGCGAGTTTCTCGATAGGTCGTATGCATCGTGCAAGGTACGTAATGCGAGCTCCATTTCTCCACACGCTTGGTGTAGATACCCAGTGCTGACGTTGGTGATGATCGTGTTAAGCGTACCTTCCGCTTCGGAGACCCTTCTCGCCTCTTTTACAAGATCCTTTGCCGCTTCAAGCTTTCCCAGATCGACGAGTGCACGGATCAAATAGCCCAAAGCAACCCCGGCCAGCGCACCCAAGCCACGCGAGACTTCAGGAGGCCGGGCGCGAAAGTAGTCCGCTGTATCGCGCATGCGCTTGGCTGTTTCGGAGAGCCGCCCCCGCCCCATGTGGCCTAGACCAACGAAGAAGTTCGCGCGCTGCACCAGATCCTGGTCCTGGAGCTCCGAACCCAACCGAGCACTGGCCTTGCCATGGGCGATAGAAGCTCTGTGCTCGCCCATCAGCCACGAAACATGGCTAAGGAACAAAGCCACTTGCGCTTCACGAACTTTGTCATCAGCGGCTGATGCAATCGAATTCGCTTCGGTCATAAGCCGGTGAACACGAGAAAGCTCTCCAAGCTGAAAGAGTGGATATCGCATATCGAGCCGCAGATCGAACTCGATTGCACTCCTGTCATCCCCGTCGCGCAGGCGTTCTACAAAACGGAGGGCCTCTTCGTAATATGTTACCGCCTCTCGGCATGCGGAGCGCGATGCCGACTTGCGACCGGCGGATTGGGCATAGATAATCGCTTTCTCGGCGTTGCCACTGGCGATTGCGTGATGGGCGAATCGCTCCGCCAGCTCCCACTTCCGTTCGGACAGCCGAGATTCCATTGCCGAGAGAATTCGCTGATGTAGCAATGTGCGCTGCTCGCGAAGCAGCCCATCATATGCAACGTCTCTTAGAACGACGTGACGAAAAGCATATTCACCTTCAGGAAAAAACCCCGTTTGCTCGATGAACTCGGCACGACACAACCGTTCGAGCGCTTGCGCGAGCGATTGCTCCGGCAGTTGCGCGATCTCAGCCAATATCAGGGTTGGAATCCACACGCCGATTGCAGCGCAGGCTTGAAGAACGCGTTTCGCCGTCGGGTCGAGTAGATCAATTCTCTGGGCGACCACCAGTGCGATCGTAGGTGGCAGCTGAATGTTGCTGATCTCTTTGGCGGGATGGAACGCCCCGAACTCACCTAGCAGCACGCCTTCGTCGACCAGCGAGCGGACACATTCCTCAAGAAAGAGTGGATTTCCGTTGGCTCGATCAAGAATGATACCGATCGCGTTCTGCAACTCTGCGGAGTATCCCAAAATGTGTTGTAGCAACGTTCGCGCTTCCTTGGCGTGTAACGGAGCAAGTTTGATCGTGGTGCAGTAGGTTCGATCCTGCCATGCAAGCTTGATCCCTGGGCGAAAGGTCACGATGCACAGAAGTGTCGTAGTCGGCAAAGCATCCGCGAGATGATCGAGAACTTCGCGTGTCCCGATGTCGGACCAATGCAGATCCTCAAGAAGTATGCAGAATGGGCCGTTTCGCGCTTCTTGAAGCAAGGCCGTGCTGATGGCCGCAATAAGTTTCTGCCGGCGTTCTTCAGGTGTAAGGAGAAGCCATCCTTGATCAGCGGGATCCACGCCAAACAACGCGAGAAGGGGCGCCGTGAGCCAGGAGAGACCGGAGCCAAGACGATTTATCCAGGCCGACAGTGTCGTCCGCAAGCGCTCGGCGTCGTATTCCGACTCCAGATTCAGGCGACGTCGTAAAAGGTAGGCGAACGGTGCGCAATCCGTGGCGCTGTCATAGGATACGCAGCTGGCTTTCAAGAAATGCCACGGACCAATGGCTTCCGATCCGACGAATTTTTCGACCAGACGCGACTTTCCGCTTCCTGCCTCTCCGACAATTGCCGCAATCCGTCCTTGCCCGGATATTGCCAAGCTCGCTGAATTGAGAAAGGTCGCATATTCGGTTTCGCGGTTGATGAGTGGAGTAGGAGTGCGGTAAGGCTGCGCGCGTATACGCGCCGCGTTGGGGATAGCTCCCAACAATTCGTACACCTCAACCGGTTTTGGCAATCCTCGTACGCTCATTTCGCCGAGGGAACGCACGCGGAATAGTCCCTCGGTGCTTTTGACGGTGCTCGCCGTTAAGAAGGCGGTGCCGGGCTTGGCCATTTGCTCCATACGAGCTGCAAGATGTACGGTTTCTCCGACGGCATCATATTGCACCGATAAGTCGAACGTGTTCACGCCGACGATGACTTCACCGGAATTGATTCCGACCCGAACAACCAAATTTCGTCCACGCTGTCGTTCCAGGGCGGCAAACTCGAGTATCGCTAGCGCGGCAAGACACGCTCGAGACGAATGATCTTCCCGCGCGACGGGAGCGCCGAAGAGTGCCAGTATTCCGTCACCTCGCGTTCCGCTTACCGTTCCACCGTATCTATGAACCGCATTCGCCATTCCGCGAAATGCATCTGAAAGGAATGTCTCCGTCCACTCAATATCGCGGCTCGCAATGGTCTCGAATGAAGAGACGATGTCTGCGAATAGAACCGATACATGCTTTCTCTCGGCTCGTCCGAGATCTTCCAGCCAGTTGCCGGTTGCTGCTTTCTCCGGCCCGGACACTTCGGAGAGCGCGGGCTTGAGCCGCGTACCGCAAGCAGCACAGAATCGAGCCTTCTGATCTCCGACATTGCCACATGCCGCACAGTAGGTGTGCAGCCCCGCGCCGCAGACGCCGCAGGAGCCGGCGCTTTCTTCATTTCCCGAACCGCACACCAAGCAATACATATAGCGCCCATGCTGAACAACAGTCGCCGCCGACCGCTACACGTGTCAGTTGAACTAAATGGATGTCCCGGCTATGCTGCATCCTGGAACGTTGTGTGTCAAAGGGGGAGTCATGGCGAAAAAGGCTGGTGTGCGGGTCGTTCATAAAGGTCGTGGTGTCGCCATAGTGAGGCTGACCATGCCGGCTAAATCGACGACCGGCCGACATGTAGAGTCCAGGCCGTACATAGTTGTACCTTTGACCGGCGGTACGTTGGATAGGGACACGTACACCGGAGCCAAGGGTACGAAAGCGAAAAAGGACAAGATCCGGCTGAAGCCGTTTGTAACCTACGAACGGAAAACCGGTCGCGGGCTTGACCACGAACTTTTTAATAACGGCGACGAGACGGTCGTATTGCTCAAGTGTTATTTACCGAAATAGCTGGGTGTTCGCCGCGCCACTGAGTTGTCTTGAGAGCCAAGCGCCGGTTTTCCGCCTCGCTTGGCCGCAATGCAGATACCGCGAAGGGCCGTGGACGCGCATGCTCCACACGTCGGCTCCGCCGGCGAGCGGGTCGACGCGCGCTGCGTCTTCTCATTGCGCGAGCGCCTACCATCCGGCTGCCGATATCGAAGGCCCCTCCTCGTCATGAGGTCCTCAGCTGAAGGAATCTCAGCTCCCGGCTGACGCCATAGCTGCCTGCCCGGCAATCTCCTCGCTCCGCCAGCACCTCACTGCATGCCCATCAGGCCGCGTCTCCAGCGTCGGTCCCGGCTCGTGGCGGCACACGTCTTCCGCGTAACGGCAGCGCGGGCTGAAAGCGCATCCGTTGGGCGGATTGAGCGGGTTGGGAAGATCGCCGCCCGTCGTCGCCAGCGGTGCATGGTGGAGCGGATCGGGGATCGCCGCGATCAAGGCGCGCGTATAGGGATGCGCAGGCCGCTCGAAGATCTCGCGCCAGTCGCCGTTCTCGACGATGCGGCCGAGATACATCACGGCGACGCGGTCGCTCATATGCTCGACGACGCCGAGGTCGTGGCTGATCATGATGTAGGACAGACCAAGCGTGTCCTTCAATTCCAAGAGCAGGTTGATGATCTGGGCGCGGATCGAGACGTCGAGCGCTGACACCGGCTCGTCGCAGATGACGATCCTGGGGTTGAGGATCAGCGCTCGGGCGATGCCGATGCGCTGGCGCTGGCCGCCGGAGAATTCGTGGGGGTAACGGTCGGCCTGTTCGGGCCGCAGGCCTACGTGCCGCAGCATGGTCGCGACGCGATCCTCGATCTCGCTTCTTGCGGTCACGCCATGCACGCGCAGGGGATCCTCCAGCGTGCGGCGCACCGTCTGGCGCGGATTGAGCGAGGCATAGGGATCCTGGAATACCATCTGCACGATGCGGGCGAGCGCCTTGCGATCGCCGGACGGCCTGCCCGTGATCACCTGCCCGTCCAGCACGATGCGGCCGCGCGTCGGCGCCAGAAGGCCCAGGATCGACAGGGCGACCGTCGACTTGCCCGAGCCGGACTCGCCGACGAGGCCGAGGCACTCGCCGCGTTTCAGATTGAGATCGACGCCATCGACGGCGCGGAGCACCCGCCGGTTGCGGCCCAAGAGGCCGCCTCCAACAGGAAAATGAACCGCGAGATCCTCGACGCTGAGAATGAGATCGTCCTTCCCCCGCGGCTCATGCATGGTGGTGGCACCTCACCAGGCCGCCAGCCTCCAGGAGGTCCGCCGTCGGCGCAACGCTCCTGCAAATGTCGGTGGCATGGGCACAGCGCGGATTGAACCGGCAACCATCAGGGAAATTGGTGATGGCGGGCACGACGCCCGAAATCTCCTTGAGCCTGCTCCGGCCCAGGGCTGCGCGACTGCCGAGCCGCGGCAGCGAGTCGACCAGGCCCTGAGTGTAGGGATGCGAGGGCGTGCGAAAAATATCGGCGGAGCCGCGCTCCTCGACGATGCGGCCGGCATACATGACGGCGACGCGGCGACAGACATTGGCGACGAGGCCAAGATCATGGCTGATCATCAGGATCGCCGTGCCGCGCTCGGCACAGAGATTGCGCATCAGCTCGATGATTTCGGCCTGCACGGTGACGTCGAGCGCCGTGGTCGGCTCGTCGGCGATCAGCAGGTCCGGGCCGCAGGCGAGCGCGATGGCGATCATGACGCGCTGGCGCATGCCGCCGGAGAGCTGATGCGGATAGTCGTTCACGCGCCGCTCCGGCGCAGGCACGCGAACGCTGGCCAGCGCCTCGACCGCGAGCTGATTGGCTTCACGCCAGCTCTTGGCCTTGTGCAGCACGAACATCTCGGCGATCTGCCGTCCCACCGGCGAGACCGGGTTCAGCGCGGTCATCGGCTCCTGGAAGATCATGGCGATCCTGTTGCCGCGCAGGTCGCGCTGTGCGGCCGCCGAGAGGTGCTGGATCTCCCGACCGTCAAACCGGATCATGCCGGCACCGATCGACAGCGGCGGCCGCAGCAGGCCGATCAGGGCGAGCGCCGTGATGCTCTTGCCGCAGCCGGATTCGCCGACGAGACCAAAAGTCTCGCCGCGGTCGATGCGGAAGGAGATGCCCTCGGCCGCGGCAACGCGCCTCTCACCATCTTCGAGATCGATGCGCAGATCCTCGACCTCGATCAGCGGCGCGCCGGTCATGTCCGCCGGCTCCGCGAGTGGGGATCGAGAATGTCGCGCAGGCCGTCGCCGAGCAGATTAAGGCCGAGCACGGTCAGGAAGATGGCAAGGCCGGGAAACACTGACAGCCACGGCGCCGTGGTGATCTGGTCGCGGGCATCCGACAGCATGCTGCCCCAGCTCGGAAACGGCGGCCGGACGCCGAGGCCGAGGAACGACAAGGCCGCCTCCGAGAGCACCGCGCTGCCCATGCCGAGCGTGCCGATGACGACGATCGGCCCAAGCATGTTCGGCAGCAGCTGCGTCATCATGATGCGCAGATCGCCATAGCCAAGTACGGTCGCCGCCTGCACATAGCCCTGGTTCCGCAGCGACAGCGCCGAGGCGCGGGCGATGCGGCAGGTAAAGGACCAGTTGGTGAGGCCAAGCGCGATCAGGAGGCTGGTGAGGCCCGGTCCCAGCACCGCCATGATGGCGAGCGCGAAGATCAGCGAAGGGATCGCGAGCATGACATTGGTCAGGGCATTGACGACGTCATCCCACCAGCCGCCCCAATAGCCGGCACTGAGGCCCAAGGCGACGCCGATGACGCTGTTGATGAGCTGCGAGACGATGCCGACCGTGAGCGAGACGCGCGCGCCGTAGACGACGCGGGAATAGATGTCGCGGCCCTGGTCGTCGGTGCCGAACCACCAGGTCCAGCTCGGCGGCTCCTCCGCGTTCATGAGGTTGGCATCGAGGACGGGATCGGTATGGGCCAGCCAAGGGGCGAGCACGCCGACCACGATCGCAAGCGTGAACAACGTGCCACCGATGATGAGATTGGCGCGCAGCTTCATGCGTATCTGATCCTCGGGTCGATCACGCCGTAGAGCAAATCGACCAGCAGGTTGATCGCGAGAAAGGCCAGCACCACCACGAGAATGGAGCCCTGGACGGCAGGAATATCACGCTGCAAGACACTGTCCACCAGCAGCGAGCCGATGCCCGGCCACGAGAACAGCTTTTCGACGACGACCGCCTGCCCCATCAACCCGCCGAATTGCAGGCCGACGGTGGTGAGAATGATCACGAGCGCGTTGCGCATCACATGCCACTTCACCACGCGCGTCTCGCTCATGCCCTTGGAGCGTGCGGTGCGGACAAAATCGGCCGTCATGATCTCGAGGACGGCGGCGCGCGTGGTCCGGGCAAACAGCGCCATCGGCGAGACGCCGAGGGTCAGGGCCGGCAGCAGCAGATATTTCAGGCCGCCATCGCCATAGCCGAAACTCGGCAGCCAGCCGAGCTTCAGCGCGAAGACATACATGATCACCAATCCGAGCCAGAACTTGGCAATCGACAGCCCCGTCACCGCGACGATCATCGCCGCACTGTCGACGAGGCCGCCCGGCCGCAACGCGGCGATGAAGCCGAGCGGCACCCCGAGCAGGACGGAAAACGCCATGGCGGTGAAAATCAGCTGCAGCGTCGGCCATGCCCGCTTGGCGAGCATCGCCGTAACGGGCTCGCGTGTCCGGAACGAGGTCCCGAAATCACCGGTGGCGAGCTTGGCGATATAGGCACCGAAACGCACATAGACAGGATCGTCGAGGCCAAGCTGTTTCTTCAAGCGCAACTCGACCTGCGGATCGGCGTCATCGCTCATCGACGAGACGATGCTGCCGGGAACGACGCTGAACAGAACGAAGACCAGCAACACGACGGCGAGCACGGTCGGGATGGTTTGCAGCAGACGACGGATCAGGAAGGAGAGCATCGGCACTTTCTTCCGTCCCTCCACCGCTCGATCGCGATGGAGGGAGCACGAGAATGCGTGTCATTTCGCGGGCGAAGTGTCGTCAACCCACAGCTCCTCGGTATTCTGATGGGTCAGCTCCGTCGGGTTCTTCTGGATGCCGTGGAGCCAGGGCTGCACGGCCATGACGGCCTTGTTGTAGTTGAAGAACCAGACCGGCGCTTCCTCATAGAGGAACGCATTGGCCTTTTGCAGCAGCTGGGTGCGCTTGGCAGAGTCGTCGGTCTGTCCCGCCTCGTCGAGGATCTTGTCGAAGTCGGGATTCCTGAAATTGGTGTAGTTGCAGGCCGCCTGTGGCGTCGACGAGTGGAAGCATTTGAGGGCTGCCAGCGGATCCGGTCCGCTCTGCTGGGAATAGACGTAGGCCTGGTAGTCGCCGGTGCGCACCACCTCGGCCAGCACCGCGGTCTCGACCTGCTTGACCTTGGCCTTGATGCCGACCTTGTCCAGCATCGGGATGACCGCCGAGACGATCGGCAGGCCCCAGCTTTCATTCTGGCTGGTGGTCCATTCGAATTCGAAGCCCTGGGGATAGCCGGCCTCGCTAAGCAGCTGCTTGGCCTTGGCGGGATCATAGGGATACGGCTTCATCGTCTTGTCGTAGGCGGGCGAGGTCAGCGGCAGCCAGCTGGTGGCGCGATAGGCCTTGTCCTTGACCAGCTTGCTGATGATCAAATCGGAATCGATCGCGTAGTTGATCGCCTGCCGAACGCGCTTGTCGGCGAACGGCTTGAACGCGGGATTCATCCCCATGTAGCGCGTGAAGACTTCAGCAACCTCGACGATGGTGCCCTTGAGATTGGGGTCGGCCTGATAGGCGACGTACTGCGCCGGTCCGAGCACCGAGGTGTCGATTTCCTTGTTGCGGAAGGCGACATCACGCGCCGCGGCCTCGCCCATGATCGAAACGACGACCTTGTCGGCATAGGGCTTGCCGGGCTTGTAGAATTTGTCCCACCGCTCCAAGACGATGCGCGAGCCCGGCACGTGCTCGACGAACTTGAAGGGACCGAGACCGATCGGGTGCTGGATGAAGCTGTCCTTGGCGCCTTCGTCGGCGGGATAGATCGACGTCAGCGCAGTGAAGAAATAGAAGCCGGGATCAACCTTTTCGGTCAGCTTCATCTCGAGGGTGAAATCGTCGATCTTCTTCAGGCCGGAGATCTCCTTGGCCTGGCCCTTCTCGACCGCGGCTGCGCCCTCGATGATCCGGACATAGCGCGCGCCGGGATAGGCCTTGGTGCCGTCCATGATGCGGTTGAAGGTCCAGAGGATGTCGTCGGCCGTCATCTTGCGGCCATTGTGGAAATAGGCGTCGTCGCGGAGCTTGAAGGTGTGAACGAGACCGCCGCCCGAGACGACGACCTCCTTCGCAAGCTCTGGCACCGGCTTTCCTTCCGCGGAGTCCCAGGTGTAGAGCGAGCGATGCAGCGCCTTGGCGTAGATCTCGTCCTGGGCGCGCTGGGTGGTGTGGATGTCGAGGCTGGTGAAGCTCGAACCGTAGGGCGCGGTCATGCGGATGGTCCCGCCCTTGCGTGGGGTCTGGGCCTCCGCCGATCCGGCAAGTGCCAATGCCATCCCCGCGACGATCGCCGTCATCCTGAACATCATGTGGTCTCCCAATAGCGCAGGTATTTCGATCACGGATTTGATCATTCACTGCCCGTCGAACGCAAGCTTCGTTTTGAGGGCGGCCGATACCGGTTCCTGAGGCAGGGCGCCTGATGACGCGGTGCGTCATCGCGCCGCCAGGGGCAGTGAACATTTTTCGCGATCGACGCGACCAAGCCTGGGATCGTTATCTGAGCCCCAGGGATCGCGAAACAATGATGCGCGGAACGTTAGGTATCTTGCTCGCGGGCAGCCTGGTTGCCGCGACGGCGGCGATGGCGATCCCCGTCACGCCGGACCCTGACAGGGACGGCCCCGCTGACGGCATCGACGTCGGCTGGTACCGCAGTTCGGGATCAAACACCTATGTCGACGAAACCTGGTGGGCGACCAGGAACCGCTGCACGCCTGATTATCTCGGCGAACGCTTGATCTGCGGCGCGCTGCGGATTTTGGCGCGGGCCGCCAGCCGGACCTTCGAGTCCAAAATGTCCGATGATGCCGGCCTGCCGCTGCCGGCCAGCTGGGAGCTGATGACCGCGAAGAACGCCTTCTTCATCCGCTCGGGTCACGTCGAGACGCCGCTCGATCTCGCAACCGTAGCCAGCTTCTATCGCGCCGCGCTCGGACAGCGCGGCTGGATCGAGAAGGACGGCGCGGTGATCACGCCTGACAGGGCCGAGATCGCCTTCACGACACCGGACGGACCGGCGATGCTCCGGCTCACTCGCCAAGACAACAGGACCATCGTCGACCTGTCCGTGCGCAAGCGTGCGGACGCGACGGCCGGTATCCCGCCCAAGCCGGGGCAAGTGAGGCTGATGCTCGGCAATGAGACCGATGAAGCGGCCGTCGTCACCGTCAACGAGCGGACCATCAGCCTGGCGCCGCATGTGGGAGAAAAACTGGCGCATACCGACGACGCAGCGAGCGAAGGGTCCGATATCCAAAAGATCGATCTGCCGCCGGGAAAGCACACGATCACTGTCAAGGTCGAGGGCAACGCAGCCCGGAGCCGGGAGCTCGAGGTCGCAGCGAATGAGACCTGGGGTCTGCTGGTCGGCCCGGACGGCGCTCCGCTCCCGATACGGCTGTATTGAGCGCGACGCTGTCTCCCCGTCGTTGCGAGCGTAGCGAAGCAATCCAGAATCTTTCCGCGGCAGCAGTCTGGATTGCTTCGCTATGCTCGCAATGACGGAGCGCAAAGAAGCGCTCCGTCAGCCCGTCAGCTCCGGCTGCCAGTCCCGCAGCTTCCGCGCCGCGCCTGTGACGTCGGCGATGGTCCGGAACGCTGCCGCCTCCACCATCATCCCGCGCGCGAGCCTGATAGCGCGCGCCTCGCTCACCGCCCGCTTGCGCGGATCCTCGATCAGCTCGAAATCGATGTTGTGGGCGAGGCCGAAAATGCGGCGGATGGTTTTGGCCGCGGCGAAGCCGACCGTGTCGGTGAACAGGCGCTGCATGTAGGCTTGCCGCTCGGCTTCGAGCCGCATCGCGCCCTTCTCGCCGGCAAAGAGCGAGACCGGATAGGCATCGCCGCTCGCCTCCGACCGCCAGAGCTCGAGGAATTTTCGCGCGAATTCGTTCCAGACCTGGTCGACCGTCTCCAGCACCCAGGCTTCGAATTCGCGCCGCTCGCCCGGCGCTCCCTCATGGCCGGCGGAGGCGAAATAGGCCATCAGGAGATTGGCCAGCACCGCGCCGACATCGAACCCCATCGGACCGAAGAAGGCGAATTCGGGATCGATCACCCGCGTCTCTGACGCCGTCACCATGATCGAGCCGGTGTGGAGATCGCCATGCAGCAGCGCCTCTGGGCTTGCCAAGAATTTCAGCTTCAGCCTGCTGATCGCGACATGGAGCTCCATGTCCTCGCGCAAGGATGCGGCGAGGCCATCGAGATAGGGTGCGGTCCAGCGGTTCTGCTCGGCGATGCGATAGGGGTCGGTGAAGATCAGATCCTCGGTGATCTTGCAGAGCGCATGATTGCCGGCGAAGGCCGCGATGGCTTCCTTCTTCTCGGCGGCCGCAAGCGCGAGATCGGAGGTGAAGAACAGCGTCCGCGCCATGAAGGTGGTGATGTCGTCGACGAAGCGCGGATATTGCACTCCTGCGACCAGGCCCTTGCGCATGATGATGTGGGGCTCGAGCAGCTCCATCACGGTGAGCGCGAGTGTCTCGTTGTGATGCAGCAAGGCGGGCACCAGGCGAGGTGCGAGCTTGGCCTGCCGGGACAGCGCGAGATATTCGTAATGCGCTCGCGACAGCGGCAGCGGCCAGCTCTCGCCGACGAGGCGGACGTAAGGCAGCGCCTGCTTCACGGCGATGCCACCGCTGGCGCCTTTCACGATGAAGACGAGATTGAGATTGCCGTCGCCGACCTCGGTGATGGACCAGGCGGTTGGCGCGCCGCCAAGCAGCGCCGCGGTGTCGGGCAGGCCCGCGAGATAATCCCGCAAGGCCGCTTCCTGAAGAATCCGGTAATCCCCCTGCCCGTGCGCCATGACGATCCCTTCCCATTATTTGAGCATGATCTTCCCGAAAACCGCTTCACACTTTTCCGGATCATGCTTGATGGTCCGGATCGTTACTCCCGCTCCAGGAAGCTCGAGCCGATCTCGGCCTTTCTTTTGATGGGATCGTAATCACAATAAACGCTGTCCGCCACCAGCGTGTAGCTGGCATAGACGTTGTATTTATCTGTCTTGACCGAGTTCAGGCCGATCACCGAGGTGCTTTTGCCGCCGTTCCACTTGAACGGCGTCGAGCTCTTGGCCTGCTCACAGGCCAACACGGCCTCGTTGAAGACATAGCCCTCGACGAACGCCTTCAGCGTTCGCACCTGCACAGCCAGCTTCCACTCGACATAGCCGACGGCTCCGAGGCCGGCGACCACAAGCACCAGCAGCGCGACGACGATCCTCTGAAAAGTCATTCGTTCCCCCAACAACAAACAGACTCAAAATTCTAAGCGAGTAGCGAGACCAAACAAGATCCCACCGTGGTGCTGTACCTCTCCCGAAGGGAGAGGTCGGATCGCATCGAAAGATGCGATCCGGGTGAGGGGTCACGGTCTCACCGTCTATTGCGGTCCCTCACCCGGATTGCACCGGACGATGCTTCGCATCGCCAGCAGCAATCCGACCTCTCCCCTCCGGGGAGAGGTGAAACTAAAACGGCATTCCCATCATCTTCGACAGCCGCTCGAGCGAGAGATAGCCGGCGTGATAGGCGGCAAGGCCGAGGCCGTAGATGATCGCCGAGATGATCGTGGTCCAGATCAGCTTGCGCTTCATGCCGGTCAGGATAGGCGCGCCAGGGTCGGTGCCTGGCGCGCCGACACCGTCCTCGTGCTGGCTGCGCACGCCGAACGGCAGCGTCAAGAACAGCGCGATCCACCAGATGACGAAGTAGATCGCGAGCGCGGTTGAAATCTGGACGGCCATGATCCGGTCTTACGCCTGCTCGATCTCGACCAGCGCGCCGGAAAAATCCTTCGGGTGCAGGAACAGCACCGGCTTGCCATGAGCGCCGATCTTCGGCACGCCGTCGCCGAGCACGCGCGCGCCCTCCTTCACCAGCGTATCGCGCGAGGCGATGATGTCGACGACCTCGTAGCAGACGTGATGGATGCCGCCGTCGGGGTTGCGCTCGAGGAATTTTGCGATCGGCGAGGCCTCGCCGAGCGGCTCGATGAACTCGATCTTGGTGTTGGGGAGCGTCGCGAACACGGTGATAACGCCATGCTCGGGCAGCGGCACGGCCTCGGAGATCACCGCGCCGAACGCCGCGCCGTAAATTTTTGCGGCCTTGACGGCATCCTTGGTCGCGATCGCGACGTGGTTGAGGCGACCCAGCATGTTCCTTCTCCCTCAGCGCGTGATGCGAAGACCACGCTCAGCCTACACTGTCAGGACGTGGACCAGACAGGGGGGCTTCTTGCCCCAATTTTCGTTGATGACGGCCCGGACGGCGCGTCGCACCGATTCCGCCAGCGCATCCGGATCCCGCCGGCGCGCCTTTGGCAGGCCCTCGACCGTGGACATCACGGCATCGAAAACCAGGTCGTCAAAAGTCTCGCCCGCCCTGTTCTTTTCGGGGATTCCGACCAGATCGACCTCGGGCTCGTCGGCAAGCTCGCCCTGCGCGGTCATGGCGATGGCGACGAAGGCGCAGCCGGAGAATGCCATGCGGCGGCGCTCGACCACGGCGCGGGACTTGAAATCCTCGAGAATGGTGCCGTCCTTGTAGAGCCGACCTGAAGGCACCTCGCCGACCACGCCGGGATCGCCCGGGCCGAGCTTGACGAGGTCGCCGTTGCGAATGACCAGCACGCGCGGCACGCCGGCGGCGCGCGCGAGCTTGGCGTGCTCGTTCAGGTGCAGGGCTTCGCCGTGGACGGGGATCAGGAGCTGCGGCTTTACCCAGGAGATCATGTCGCGCAGCTCATCGCGGCGCGGATGGCCGGAGACATGGACCAGATGGTCGCGGTCGGTGAGGACCTCGACGCCCTGCAGCACCAGATTGTTGATGATCGAGCCGACCGCCTTCTCGTTGCCGGGAATGGTGCGCGAGGAGAAGATCACGCTGTCGCCGCGGTTGAGCGTGATCTCAGGGTGGTCGTCATTGGCGATGCGGGCGAGCGCCGCGCGGGGTTCGCCCTGGCTGCCGGTGCACAGCGCCAGCACCTTGTCCTGCGGCAGATGGCCGTAAATCTCGGGCGAGCGGAAATTCTGCACGCCGTCGAGATAGCCGGTCTCGCGCGCGACCTGCACCACGCGTTCCATGGCGCGGCCGACCACGACGACCTCGCGGTCAGCAGCTTTCGCGGCATCGGCGACGGCCTTGATCCGGGCGACGTTGGAGGCGAAGGTCGTGACCGCGACGCGGCCCTTTGCCGACTTCACGAGATCGATGATGGTGCGGGCGACCTCGGCTTCCGACGGCGAGCGGCCGTCGCGCACCGCGTTGGTGGAATCGCCGATAAGAGCGAGCACGCCCTCCTCGCCGAGCTCGCGCAGCCGCTTCTCGTCGGTCGGACGTCCCAAGGTCGGGGTCGGATCGATTTTCCAGTCGCCGGTGTGCAGCACCAATCCGGCCTCGGTGTGGATCGCCAGCGCATGCGCTTCCGGAATCGAATGAGCGACCGGGATGAACTCGACGTTGAATGGGCCGACATCGATTCGGCCCCCCGACGGGACCACGGTGACCGGGATCACGGGCGCATTGCGCTCGGCGGCGCATTTGGCCTCGAACAGCGCTGCGCTGAATTGCGTTGCGTAGATCGGGCATTTCAGTTTCGGCCAGAGGTCGATGATGGCGCCGAAATGGTCCTCATGGGCGTGCGTCAGCACCAGGCCCATCAGATTCTTGCGTTCCTTCTCCAGGAAGCTGATGTCGGGCATGATCAAATCGATGCCGGGCAGATGCTCCTCGTCACCGAAGGAGACGCCGAGATCGACCGCCAACCAGGAACGCTGGTGGCGGTTGCCAAGGCCATAGATCGACAGGTTCATGCCGATCTCGCCGACACCGCCGAGCGGCGCAAATACCAGTTCGTCGGGCCTCGCCATCACGCAGCTCCCACCGACCGGGCCGGCCCGAAGAACACTTCGCCCGCCGCCACGGGCACAAGGCGGCCCTCCGCGGTGCGGACGATCAGGCAGCCGGTTTCGTCGATCGTGTCGAAGATGCCTTCCAAGACCGTGGTTCCCGTATGGATCGCGATCGGCTCGCCCAGGCGGGCGGCGCGCTGCAGCCACAGCTTACGGATCTCGGCAAAGCCGCGGCCATTGTCCCAAATGCCGCGAAATTCGACCCAGGCGTCCGACAGCGCCGCGAACAGCTCTTCCGCGCTGATCTGGACGCCGAGGGCGGCGAGCGACACCGCGGGCGTCGGCGTGCCCTCGGGAGCCGCCACGATGTTGGTGCCGATACCGACCACGATGGCGAGGCGATCGCCGACAGCTTCGGCCTCGAGGCCAATGCCGACCAGCTTCTTGCCGTCGGCGAGGACGTCGTTGGGCCATTTCAGGGCGTAGCGCGGCCTGCCCTCGCCGAGCCGTAGCGCGGCCTCGAGGCTGACCTTCTCCAAGGCGGCCTCCTCGGCCAGCCCGGCGGCGAAGCCGATCGTAGCAGCCACCGCAGGGGCGACGTCGAGGACTTCGAGGACGCTGGCGGCGAGATTACCCTTGGGCGCGATCCAGGGGCGCTGGCGGCGACCGCGGCCGGCGGTCTGCTCCGATGTGACGAACCAGATCGGGCCGCGTTCGCCGGCGCGGGCCGCTTCGATGGCATCGGCATTGGTCGAGCCGGTCCGCTCAAGGGCGGCGAGCTTGTAGCCGGCCGCGATCGCGCGAGGACCGAGCGCGAACCCCATCCTAAAACAGCGATTTTGCTGCGGCGGAGGCGACGCTCACCACCGGCCCCGCAAACAGGGCGAACAGCAGGTTGAACAGGCCCGCGACCGCGAGCACCGTCTTGACCTCGACTCTGACGGGATCAACCTGGCCGGCCGGCTCGTCGAAATACATGGTCTTGACGATGGCCAGATAGTAGTAGGCGCCCACGACGCTGGAGAGCACGCCGATCACGGCCAGCGTGAACAAATTCGCCTTGATGGCGGCGACGAAGACGTACCATTTGGCAAAGAAGCCGGCGAGCGGCGGAATGCCGGCCAGCGAGAACAGCAGCATCGCGAACATGAAGGCGAGCAGCGGGTTGGTGCGGGAGAGACCGGCGAAATCGCTGATCTGCTCGACGGCCTGGCCGTTGCGCTTCATGGCGAGGATGATCGAGAACGAGCCGAGCGTCATCGCGACATAGATCACGATGTACATCAGCACGCCCTGCGCGCCTTCGACGGTGCCGGAGGCGAGGCCGACCAGGGCAAAGCCCATATGGCCGATCGAGGAATAGGCCATCAGGCGCTTGATGTTGCTCTGGCCGATCGCGGCGAACGAGCCCAGCACCATCGAGGCGATCGCCACGAACACCAGGATCTGCTGCCATTGCGAGACGATGCCGGGGAACGCCGTCAGCGTGACGCGGGTGAAGACCGCGAGCGCCGCGACCTTCGGCGCGGAAGCGAAGAAGGCAGTGACCGGCGTCGGCGCGCCCTCATACACGTCCGGCGTCCACATGTGGAACGGCACGGCCGAGACCTTGAAGCAGAGGCCGGCGAGCAGGAAGACCAGGCCGAACACCAGGCCGACATTCGCGGCGGTCGCGGCCGTTGCGATGCCGGTGAAGCTGACGGTGCCGGTGAAGCCGTAGACCAGCGAGGCGCCATACAGCAGCATGCCCGATGACAGCGCGCCCAGCACGAAATACTTCAGGCCGGCCTCGGTGGACTTGGCGTTGTCCCGATTCGAGGCCGCCACGACGTAGAGCGCGAGCGACATCAGCTCGAGGCCGAGATAGAGCGAGATCAGGTCGCCGGCCGAGATCAGCACCATCATGCCGAGCGTCGAGAGCAGCACCAGAATGGCGTATTCGAAGATGCGGCGCGACGCGTCAGCCAGGAACTCGGTCGACAGGATCAGCGTCACGGCCGAGCCGATCAGGGCCAGGATCTTCATGAAGCGGGCGAAGTCGTCGACGATGAAGCTGCCGCCGAACGTCACCTGCTTGCCCGCGGGCAGCGTGTATTCGAGCACGCCGACCAGGATCAGCAGCAGCACCGCGAGCGTCGTCACCGCGCCGGTGGTCCCCTGCCCGCGATAAGCGCCGAGCATCAGAAGCGCCATGGCGCCGATCGCGAGCACGATCTCGGGCAGCACCGGCGCCAGTTGATAACCTGCAGTCGTAATGCTCATGACGATATCCTGACCTGCCCGATCACTGGAGCAGTGCGGCGGCCTTCACGGCCGTCACAGCGGTGTTGTAGTTATTGACGAGTTGCTGAACCGAGGCGGCCGACATGTCGAGCACCGGCTTCGGATAGACGCCGAACAGGATCGTCAGCGCGATCAGCGGGAACAGGGTCACGCATTCGCGCAAGGTGAGATCCTTCATGCTCATCAGCGTCGGCTTGACCAGCGCGCCAAACACGACCTTCCGGTAAAGCCACAGCGCGTAAGCGGCCGAGAGGATCACACCCGTCGTAGCAAAGAACGCGGTCGGAATCGAGACCTTGAAGGTGCCGAGCAGCGTCATGAACTCACCGACGAAGCCTGAGGTGCCGGGCAGACCGACATTGGCCATGGTGAAGACCATGAAGGTCAGCGCGTAGAGCGGCATCCGGTTGACGAGGCCGCCATAGGCCGCGATCTCGCGGGTGTGCAGGCGGTCGTAGACGACGCCGACGCAGAGGAACAGCGCGCCCGAGACGATGCCGTGCGAGATCATCTGGAACATGCCGCCGGCGACGCCCTGCATGGTGCCGGCGAAGATGCCCATGGTGACGAAGCCCATATGCGCGACCGACGAGTATGCGATCAGCTTCTTCATGTCCTCCTGCATCAACGCCACCAGCGAGGTGTAGATGATTGCAATCACGGACAGGGTGAAGATCAGCGGCGCGAAGTCGTGCGAGGCCAGCGGGAACATCGGCAGCGAGAAGCGCAGGAAGCCGTAGCCGCCCATCTTCAGGAGGATCGCCGCGAGCACCACGGAGCCCGCGGTCGGCGCCTCGACGTGCGCATCGGGAAGCCAGGTGTGCACCGGCCACATCGGCATCTTCACCGCGAAGGAGGCGAAGAAGGCGAGCCAGGCCCAGGTCTGCAACGACCGCGGCACGGCGGTGTGCATCAGGGTCGGGATGTCGGTGGTGCCACCGTTCCAGTACAGCGCCATGATGGCGAGCAGCATCAAGACCGAGCCGAGCAGCGTGTAGAGGAAGAACTTGAACGACGCATAGACCCGGCGCGGACCGCCCCAGACGCCGATGATCAGGAACATCGGGATCAGGCCGCCTTCGAAGAACAGGTAGAACAGCACGAGATCGAGCGCCGAGAAGGTGCCGATCATCAGCGTTTCCAGGATCAGGAACGCCATCATGTATTCGCGAACGCGGTTCGAGATCGCCTTCCAGCTCGCGATGATGCAGAACGGCATGATCGCGGTGGTCAGGATCACCAGCGGCAGCGAGATGCCGTCGACGCCCATGTGATAGGTGATGCCGGTGGCGAGCCAGGCCGACTTCTCGACGAACTGGAAGTCGGCATTACCAGGGTCGAAGCGCATGACCAGGATCACCGACACGGCGAAGGTGATGATCGTGGTCCACAGCGCGATCCAGCGCGAATTGCTCCTGCTAGCCTCGTCGTCACCGCGGCTCAGGTAGACGATCAGCGCGCCGACCAGCGGCAGGAACGTCGTGACCGAAAGGATGGGCCAGGTTGTCATTTACTGGCCTCCAAAGCCGAACATGAACCAGGTGATCAGGCCGGCGGCGCCGATCAGCATGGCGAATGCATAGTGATAGAGATAGCCGGTCTGGATCTTGACGACGTTGCGGGTGATATCCAGCACGCGGGCGGAGACGCCGTCGGGGCCGAAGCCGTCGATGATGAAGCCGTCGCCCTTCTTCCAGAGCTGGTAGCCGATCCACTTCGCCGGACGGACGAAGATGAGATCGTAGAGCTCGTCGAAGTACCATTTGTTGAGCAGGAACTGGTACAGCATCGGCTGCGTGTTCGCGAGCTCGACCGGCAAATACGGTTTGCGGATGTAGAAGGTGTAGGACACCAGGAAGCCACCGACCATCATCACGAAGGGCAGCCAGCCGAGCAGATGCGGCATGTGCTCCATATCCTCGAGGATATGCGGGTTCATCTTCACGGACTCGCGGAAGAACTCCTCCACGCCGTGCGGTCCGGTGAACAGCTCCTTGAACGGGAAACCGGCCAGCACGGAGCCGACGGCGAGCACACCGATCGGGATCAGCATCCAGATCGGGCTTTCATGCGCGGCTTCGTAATGCTCCTGGTCGTGGGGTTCGCCGAAGAAGGTCTTGAACACCAGACGCCAGGAATAGAACGAGGTCAGGCCGGCGGCGACGATCGTCAGCAGATAGGCGTAGGTCGAGAACGGGTTATGCGAGGCATAGGCGGATTCGATGATCGCGTCCTTGGAGAAGTAGCCGGCGAACAGCGGGAAGCCGGTCAGCGCCAGCGTGCCGACGGTCATCACCGCGAACGTGTACGGGATCTTCTTCCAGAGGCCGCCCATGTTGCGGATGTCCTGCTCGTGGTGCATCGCGTAGATCACCGAGCCGGAGCCCAGGAACAGCAGCGCCTTGAAGAAGGCGTGCGTGAACAGATGGAACATGCCGACCGAATAGGCCCCAGCTCCCATCGCCACGAACATGTAGCCGAGCTGCGAACAGGTCGAGTAGGCGACGATGCGCTTGATGTCGTTCTGGACGAGACCGACGGTCGCGGCGAAGAACGCCGTGGTGGCGCCGAAGAACATCACGACGGCCTGCGCGTTCGGGGCGAGCTCGAACAGCGGCGACAGCCGCGCCACCATGAACACGCCGGCGGTGACCATGGTCGCAGCGTGGATCAGCGCCGACACGGGGGTCGGGCCTTCCATCGCGTCCGGCAACCAGGTGTGCAGCAGGAACTGCGCCGACTTGCCCATCGCGCCCATGAACAGCAGCACGCAGGTCAGCGTCAGCGCATCGGCATTCCAGCCGAAGAAGTTGATAGTCTTGCCGGTGAGGCCGGGCGCGGCATGGAAGATGGTCTCGAAATCGGTCGAGCCGACCAGCGCGAAGATCGCGAAGATGCCGAGCGCGAAGCCGAAGTCGCCGACGCGGTTGACCACGAAGGCCTTGATGGCGGCGGCGTTGGCCGACGGCTTCTGGTACCAGAAGCCGATCAGGAGGTAGCTCGCCAGGCCCACGCCTTCCCAGCCGAAGAACAGCTGCACGAGGTTGTCGGCCGTCACCAGCATCAGCATGGCGAAGGTGAACAGCGAGAGGTAGCCGAAGAAGCGGGGCCGGTACGGATCCTCGTCCATGTAACCGATGGAATAGAGGTGCACGAGCGAGGACACCGTCGTCACCACCACCAGCATCACGGCGGTGAGCGTGTCGACGCGCAAGCTCCACCAGACTTCGAGCTCGCCGGAGAATATCCAGGGCAGCAGCTGGTAGCGGACGTCGTGGCCGTTGAAGCCGACATCCACCAGCGTCATCCAGGACAGCGCCGCCGAGACGAACAGCAGCGCCGTCGTGATCAGCTCGGCACCGCGCGAGCCGGCTGCGGCCGGCTCGGCCGGGCCGTGACCGTGGTCATCATGCCCGTCGCCGGGCTCGTGATGAGACTCGTGGATGACGGACGCATCCTCGTTGATCGTATCGGACGCATGGGCGTGCGCACCATGGCCGTGATCGCCGTGATGCTCGACCTCGTCGCCCGAGGGGTTGCGGCCGTGCGCGCCGACGAGCGAGATCAGGCCGGCCAGAATGGCGCCCAGCAGCGGCAGAAAAACGATTGCCTGAACCATTTGAGAGCTCAGCCCTTCATCAGATTGACGTCCTCAACCGCGATCGAGCCGCGGTTGCGGAAATAGACCACCAGGATGGCAAGGCCGATCGCGGCTTCGGCGGCCGCAACGGTCAAGACCAGCAGCGCGAAGACCTGACCGACGATGTCGCCGAGGAAGGTCGAGAATGCCACCAGGTTGATGTTGACCGAGAGCAGGATCAGCTCGATCGACATCAGGATGACGATGATGTTCTTGCGATTCAGGAAGATGCCGAGGATGCCGAGCGTGAACAGGATCGCGCCGACCGCCAGATAATGTCCGAGCCCGATCGTCATTTCACCCACTCCGCCGCGTCGGCATCCGAGAGCCCCTGCCCCGGCGCCACCTGGCGCATCGCCATCGCCATGTCGGGCGTGCGTGCGTTCTGAACGTTGATGTCCTGCCGCTTCACGCTCGCCTTGTGGCGCAGTGTCAGCACGATGGCGCCGATCATGGCGACCAGCAGCACCATGCCCGCAAGCTGGAAGTAGTGGATGTACTTCGTATAGAGCACGAGGCCGAGCGCCTCGGTGTTCGAGACGTTGCTCGGGATCGGCGACGTGATGGTCTTGCTGACGGTCGGGTTGATGACCCAGGCGCCGACGGTCAAGAGCAGCTCGAACAGGAAGATGCCGCCGATCACGACGCCGACCGGCAGGTACTGGATGAAGCCTTCGCGCAGCTCGAGGAAGTCGACATCGAGCATCATGATCACGAACAGGAACAGCACCGCGACCGCGCCGACATAGACGACGATCAGCATCATGCCGAGGAATTCGGCGCCCATCAGCACGAACAGGCCGGAGGCGTTGACGAAGGCCAGGATCAGGTACAGCACGGAGTGCACGGGATTGCGCGAGACAATCACCATCACGGCCGAGGCGACGCAGACGGTTGCGAAGAGATAAAAGAAGAGCGCGGGAAGGATCATCGAGAAACTCCCGTCATTCCGGGGCGCGCGCCAGCGCGAACCCGGAACCCAGAGGTTGCGGCGCGAGATTCCGGGTTCGCGCTGCGCGCGCCCCGGAATGACGTGGTGATGGCGGGAAGGATCATGCCCTCACCTCACCGGTACGGCGCGTCGAGCTCGATCGCTTTCGCGATCTCGCGTTCCCAGCGGTCGCCGTTGGCGAGCAGCTTGGCCTTGTCATAGAACAGTTCCTCGCGGGTCTCGGTCGCGAACTCGAAGTTCGGACCTTCGACGATGGCGTCGACCGGACAGGCCTCCTGGCAGAGGCCGCAATAGATGCACTTCACCATGTCGATGTCGTAGCGCACGGTGCGGCGGGTGCCGTCGTTGCGGCGCGGGCCGGCCTCGATGGTGATGGCCTGCGCCGGGCAGACCGCTTCGCACAGCTTGCAGGCGATACAGCGCTCTTCGCCGTTCGGATAGCGGCGCAGCGCATGCTCGCCGCGGAAACGCGGCGAGATCGGGCCCTTCTCGAACGGATAGTTCAGCGTCGGCTTCGGCTGGAAGAAATAGCGCATGGCGAGGAAGAACGCCGAAACGAATTCCGACAGCAGAAGCGAGCGCGCGGTGGCGTTGATGTTGATACCCATGACGGCCCTCACTTCGGCGCGATGCCGGCGAATTGCAGCACGCCCGCCACCACCACCACCATTACCAGCGAGAGCGGCAGGAACACCTTCCAGCCGAGGCGCATCAGTTGGTCGTAGCGGTAGCGCGGCACGATCGCCTTTGCCATCGCGAACAGGAAGAACATGAAGAACAGTTTCAGCGAGAACCAGATGATCCCCGGCACCCAGTTGAACGGCGGCAGGTCCACCGGGGGCAGCCAGCCTCCAAGGAAGAGGATCGTGGCCATCGCGCACATGGTGACGATTGCGACGTACTCGCCGAGCATGAACAAGAGATACGGCGTCGAGCCGTATTCGACCATGAAGCCGGCGACCAGCTCGGATTCGGCTTCGACGAGGTCGAAGGGCGGACGGTTGGTTTCCGCCAGCGCCGAGACGTAGAACACCACGAACATCGGGAACAGCGGCCAGACGTACCAGTTCAGGATGGTGAGCTGCGGCAGCCCGATCAGGCTGGCAAGGCCGCGGACATGCTGGGCCTCGACCACAGCGGACAGGTTCAGCGTGCCGGCGCAGAGCAGCACGGTGATGATGACGAAGCCGATCGAGACTTCGTAGGACACCATCTGCGCCGCCGAGCGCAGCGCGGCCAGGAACGGATACTTCGAGTTCGACGACCAGCCGGCCATGATGATGCCGTAGATCGACAGCGACGAGATCGCGAAGATGAAGAGGATGCCGACATTGATGTCGGAGATCACCCAGCCGAGATTGGTCGGGATCACCGCCCAGGCCGCCAGCGCGAGCACGCAGGACACCAAGGGCGCCAGCAGGAACACGCCCTTGTTGGCGCCTGACGGAATGATCGGCTCCTTCAGCACGAATTTGAGCAGGTCGGCGAAGGACTGGAACAGGCCCCAGGGCCCGACCACGTTCGGGCCGCGGCGGATCTGCACCGCCGCCCAGATCTTGCGGTCGGCCAGCAGGATGTAGGCGATCGCGACCAAGAGCACGACGAGCACCAGCACGCTCTCCGCGATCATGATGATCAGCGGCCAGAGGAAGCCGGTCCAGAATGCGCTTTCGAAGAATTCCATCAGCTCACTCCGCTGCGGTCAGCATCTGCCCGGAGGCAAGCCGCGAGCATTCCGCCATCACGGCGGACGCACGCGCGATTGGGTTGGTCAAATAGAAGTCCTCGATAACAGGCTTGAACGGGGCTTTCTCGGGCGAGCCGCCCTTCCCCGCCAGCTTCTTGATCTGGTCGGCGGAGCCGGCTTCGATCTGGTCGAGACGGATCAGATGCGGCACGGCCTTGAAGATCGCCTGGCGCAGCGCGCTAAGGGAGTCATAGCCGAGCTTCTTGCCGAGCGCCTCCGAGAGCGCACGGATGATCGCCCAATCCTCGCGGGCTTCGCCGGGCGGGAACGCGGCGCGACCGGTCATCTGCACGCGACCTTCGGTGTTGACGTAGATCGCTGATTTCTCGGTGTAGGCGGCCGCCGGCAGGATCACGTCGGCGCGATGCGCGCCGCGGTCACCATGGGTGCCGATATAGACCACGAAGGTGCCGTCCGGCGCCTTGATCTCGTCCGCGCCGAGCAGGAACAAGAGGTCAAGCGTGCCGAACGTCGTCATCTGCGCGGCGTTCAGCCCGCCCTGACCGGCGACGAAGCCGATGTCGAGCGCGCCGACCCGCGAGGCGGTCTCGTGCAGCACGCCAAAGCCGTTCCAGCCGTCCTTCACCGCGCCGACGTCGAGCGCGAGCTTGGCGGCGGCAGCCAGAATGGCGGCGCCGTCGTGACGAGCGGCCGCACCTGCGCCAACGAGAATGATCGGGTTCTTGGCGTTCTTCAGCACGTCCATGAAGGAGTGCTTGCCGGAGGCGAGCTCGCCGAGCGTCTCGGTGCCTGCGCCGAGATGGTCATAGTCATAGGTGAGATCGGCCTTGGCGCCGATCACGCCGACCTTGAAGCCGCCGGCGCGCCAGCGCTTGCGGATGCGGGCGTTGAACACGGCCGCCTCTTTGCGCGGATTGGCGCCGATGATGAGCAGCGCATCCGCCTGCTCGACGCCTGCCAGCGTCGGGTTGAAGATGTAGGAGCCGCGGCCGAGCGCGGGATCGAAGGCGTCGCCGCCCTGCACCGCCAGGTTGGCCGAGCCGAACTTGGCGAGCAGGTCTTTCAGCGCGAACATCTCTTCGACGCCGGCGAGATCGCCGGCGATCGCGCCGATGCGCTTGCCGTCGGTGCGCGCCGCCTTGGAGGCGATCGCCGCAAAGGCTTCCGGCCAGCTCGCCGCGCGCAGCCTGCCGGCTTCGCGGATATAGGGCCGGTCGAGGCGCTGGGTGCGCAGACCGTCGACGATGTGGCGGGTCTTGTCGGAGATCCACTCTTCGTTCACGGCCTCGTTGATGCGCGGCAGCACGCGCATCACCTCACGGCCGCGGGTGTCGACGCGGATCGCCGAGCCCACGCCGTCCATGACGTCGATCGACTGGGTCTTGCCGAGCTCCCAGGGACGCGCAGCGAAAGCATAGGGTTTCGAGGTCAGCGCGCCGACCGGGCAGATGTCGACGAGATTGCCTTGCAGCTCCGAGGTCAGCGCGTGCTCGAGATAGGTCGTGATCTCCATGTCCTCGCCGCGCCCCGTCGCGCCCATTTCAGGGGCGCCGGCAACTTCCGCCGAGAAGCGGACGCAGCGCGTGCACTGGATGCAGCGGTTCATCGAGGTCTTGACCAGCGCGCCGAGATATTTGTCCTCGACCGCGCGCTTGTTCTCGGCGAAACGGCTGGTGTCGACACCGTAGCCCATCGCCTGGTCCTGCAGATCGCACTCGCCGCCCTGGTCGCAGATCGGGCAGTCCAGCGGATGGTTGATGAGAAGGAATTCCATCACGCCTTCGCGTGCCTTCTTCACCATCGGCGAACGAGTCGAAATCTCCGGCGGCTCGCCCTTCGGGCCCGGACGGCAATCGCGCACGCCCCAGGCGCAGGATGCGACCGGCTTCGGGCCGCCCTTCACCTCGACGAGGCACATCCGGCAATTGCCGGCGATCGACAGGCGCTCGTGATAGCAGAAGCGCGGAATCTCGGCGCCGGCCGCCTCGCACGCCTGAAGCAGCGTGTAATCGGCGGGGACATCGATCTCTTTGCCGTCGATGATGAGCTTGGTCATTCTCTCTACTCCGCCGCGACCATGTTCACGGGATCGCGGACGCCGGCATCGTCGATGTCGGCCTTGTGCGAATACTGGTCGATGCGCGCTTCGATCTCGTGACGGAAATGCGTGATCAGGCCCTGGATCGGCCAGGCGGCTGCATCGCCGAGCGCGCAGATGGTGTGGCCCTCGATCTGTTTTGTCACCTCGAGCAGCATGTCGATTTCGCGCTTATGCGCCCGGCCTTCAGCCATGCGGGTCAAGACGCGCCACATCCAGCCGGTGCCCTCGCGGCACGGCGTGCACTGGCCGCAGCTCTCATGCTTGTAGAAATAGGAGATGCGGGCGATGGCGCGGATCAAATCGGTCGACTTGTCCATCACGATCACGGCCGCGGTGCCGAGACCCGAGCGCAGCTTGCTCAGGCTGTCGAAATCCATCGGCGTGTCGATGATCTGCTCGGCCGGCACCATGCGCACCGACGAGCCGCCCGGGATCACGGCCTTGAGGTTGTCCCAGCCGCCGCGAACGCCGCCGCAATGCTTGTCGATCAGCTCACGGAACGGAATGCCCATGGCCTCTTCGACGTTGCAGGGCCGCTCGACATGACCGGAGATGCAGAACAGCTTGGTGCCGACATTGTTCGGACGGCCGATGCCGGCGAACCAGGCCGCGCCGCGGCGCAGGATGTCCGGGGCAACGGCGATGGACTCGACGTTGTTGACGGTGGTCGGGCAGCCGAACAGGCCGACATTGGCCGGGAACGGCGGCTTCAGGCGCGGCTGGCCCTTCTTGCCTTCGAGGCTTTCGAGCAGCGCGGTCTCCTCGCCGCAGATATAGGCACCGGCGCCGTGCGCGACATAGAGGTCGAACGGCCAGCCGTTGACGTTGTCCTTGCCGATCAGCTTGGCCTCATAGGCCTGGTCGATCGCGGCCTGCAGGCGCTCGCGCTCGCGGATGAACTCGCCGCGGACATAGATGTAGCAGGCATGCGCGTTCATCGCGAAGCTTGCGATCAGGCAGCCCTCGACCAGGAGATGCGGATCGTGCCGCATGATCTCGCGGTCCTTGCAGGTGCCGGGCTCGGATTCGTCGGCATTAACGACGAGATAGCTCGGACGGCCGTCGGTGGATTCCTTCGGCATGAACGACCACTTCAGACCGGTCGGGAAGCCGGCGCCGCCACGGCCGCGCAGCCCCGAGGCCTTCATCTCGTTGATGATCCAGTCGCGGCCCTTGTCGATGATGTTCTTGGTGCCATCCCAGGCGCCGCGGCGCCGCGCGCCCTCGAGCCCCCAATCGTGGAGGCCGTAGAGGTTCTTGAAGATACGGTCCTTGTCCTCGAGCATATCAGTGCTTTCCGATCAACGGTTGGCCTGCTTGTAGGCAAGCCCGGCGGCGCAGACGGCGAAGGTCAGCGCCCAGAGCAGACTGGTTTCCTGCGTCGCGTTCATCACGAAGCGCTGCAGCAGGAACATGAAGGTGGCGGCGAGCGCGGCGTGCATGGCGACGAAGCCAACTTTCTTCACGGCTTCGCTCCCACGGTTCGCCTTGGACGGAAGACCCATCAGGAGGTCTCCTTCAGCGTGGTCGGCCCGCCCATCGGTGCGGAGAACTGGCGGCCGTTCTGCGGGCCGGGCTTGGGCGGGTTGCCCGAGGCAAAGCCGTCGAGCACCTTGCCAAAGCTTTCCGCGGTCAGGTCCTCATAGGTGTCCTTGCCGATCAGCACCATCGGCGCGTTCACGCAGGCCCCGAGGCACTCCACCTCTTCCCAGCTGAAATTGCCGTCCTTGGAGAGGTGGAAGGGATCGTGATGGATCCGGCTCTCGCAGACATGGATCAAATCTTCGGCACCGCGCAGCCGGCACGGCGTGGTGCCGCAGACCTGGACGTGGGCCTTCTTACCGACCGGTGCGAGCTGGAACATCGTGTAGAAGGTCGCGACCTCGAGCACGCGGATATAGGGCATGTCGAGCAGGTCGGCGACGGCGCGGATCGCGGCTTCCGACACCCAGCCCTCGTGCTGTTCCTGGACGCGCCAGAGAATGGCGATGACGGCCGAGGCCTGGCGTCCGGCCGGATATTTCGCGATCTGCTGCTTGGCGAACGCGAGGTTCTCCTCCGTGAACGTAAAGCTCGCGGGCTGGACTTCCTTCGGTGCTAATCGGCGAACGGACATCTCTTAATCTCTCACTGCATACGGCGCGCGTTTTTGGCGTTCAGGGCATCGATCCTGTCCTGCCAGAACGCGCTTGCGGTGCCGAAAACGTTGTAGCCGACATGGGTCGAGACCTTGATGCGGTCGAGGATCGACAGCTCGGTCACGGTCTCCAGCCGGTTGGTGCGCGGATCGAGCACGATCAGCTTCAAGGGGGTTTGTTCGAGGATGTAGCGCGACACCGCATGCGAGCGGTCGCTGCCGTGCTCCTCGCAGATGATGACGCTGTCGGTCTGAAGAAGGCGGGCGCCGCCCTTGATCGCCTCGATCTCGACGCCCTCGACGTCGAGCTTGATCAGGTATTTGCCAGTCGCTGCAACCTTGCCGTCGTCGATCAGGTCGTCGAGCGCAAGGACAGGCACTTCTTCACCGCCAGCCGACGCGGCGCCGGCGATGCTGAAGGCTTCGTGCTTGGTGCCGGAGAGACGCGCGGTGCCGCGGGCAGCGCCGATCGCGCACTTCATGGTCTCGAAGCGATTGCCGTTGATGCGGGCATTGTTGGCGAGCTTCGGATAGTTCTGGCCGGACGGCTCGATCGCGATCGCCTTGTGCGCGCCGAACGGCCTGCTCGATACCAGCACCGACCAGTAGCCGTAATTGGCGCCGCAATCGAGCAGCGTGTAGTCGACATCGATGGAGTCGGTGAACAACAGCTCCAGCTCGTCCTCGTAGCAATAGGTACGGTTGAGCAGCTTGCTCCAATAGCCATCGCCGTAAGGAAATTCGAACACCGCGTCCGGGTTGAGCTTGATGGCGATGTTGCGCTCGGGCAGCGTCTTCCGCAGCAAATTCGCGCAGGCGATGTAGCCCATATGCGAGAAATGCGAAGAGATCTTCGATCCCGTCACCAGCGCCAAGGCAGCCGTCCGCTCCCACAGGTTGGCCCCTTCAAGGGCCCCCGAGGCACGGTCAAACTGGATTGGCGCCTGCGCCATCACCGATCGACCTCTCCGAACACGATGTCGAGCGAGCCGAGAATGGCCGAGACGTCGGCGAGCAGATGGCCGCGGCAGATGTGGTCCATCGCCTGGAGATGGGCAAAGCCCGGCGCGCGGATCTTGCACTTGTAGGGCTTGTTGGTGCCGTCGGAGACGAGATAGACGCCGAACTCGCCCTTCGGCGCCTCGACCGCGGCGTAGACCTCGCCTTCCGGCACGCGCACGCCTTCGGTGTAGAGCTTGAAGTGATGGATCAGCGCTTCCATCGAGCGCTTCATCTCGCCACGACGAGGCGGTGCGACCTTGTTGTCTTCGACGACGACGGGCCCCTTGCCGTCAGGCGCGTTCAGCTTCTGGATACACTGCTTCATGATGCGCACGGCCTGACGCATCTCTTCCATGCGGATCAGGTAGCGGTCGTAGCAGTCGCCATTCTTGCCGATCGGAATGTCGAAATCCATCTCGGCGTAGCACTCATAGGGCTGCGACTTGCGCAGGTCCCAGGCCGCGCCCGAGCCGCGCACCATCACGCCCGAAAAACCCCACTCCCAGGCTTCCTTCAGCGGCACCACGCCGATGTCGACGTTTCGCTGCTTGAAGATGCGGTTTGCAGTGAGCAGGCGATCGAGGTCATCAACCACCTTGAGGAACGGATCGCACCAGGCCTCGATGTCGTCGATCAGCTTCTGCGGCAGGTCCTGATGCACGCCGCCGACGCGGAAGAAGGCTGCATGCATACGGCTGCCCGAGGCGCGCTCGTAGAACACCATCAGCTTCTCGCGCTCTTCAAAGCCCCACAGCGGCGGGGTCAGGGCGCCGACGTCCATCGCCTGCGTGGTGACGTTGAGAAGATGCGAGAGGATACGGCCGATCTCGCAATAGAGCACGCGGATCAGCTGGCCGCGGCGCGGCACCTCGATGCCGAGCAGCTTTTCGGCGGCCAGGCAGAAGGCGTGCTCCTGGTTCATCGGCGCGACGTAGTCGAGCCGGTCGAAATAAGGGATCGCCTGCAGATAGGTCTTCTGCTCGATCAGCTTCTCGGTGCCGCGGTGAAGCAGACCGATATGGGGATCGACACGGGCGACAACCTCGCCGTCAAGCTCCAGCACCAGACGCAGCACGCCGTGCGCGGCCGGATGTTGCGGTCCAAAGTTGATCGTAAAATTGCGAAGCTGTTCGGATTGCTCGTTCATGATCAGGCCTTCGGTCCCGCCTTCTCGTCGCCGGGAAGCGGATAGTCCGCCCCTTCCCACGGCGAGAGGAAATCGAACTTGCGGAATTCCTGGTTGAGCCGGACGGGCTCGTACACCACGCGCTTCTCCTGGTCGTCGTAGCGGACCTCGAGGAAGCCGGTCAGCGGGAAATCCTTGCGCAGCGGATGTCCCTCGAAACCGTAATCGGTGAGGATGCGGCGCATGTCGGGATGACCGACGAAGAACACACCGTAGAGATCGTAGGCCTCGCGCTCGAACCAGTCGGCGCCGGGGAACACCTCGATCAGCGACGGCACCTGCGTGGTCTCGTCGGCCTGGGCTTTGAGGCGGACGCGAGTGTTCAGGGTGGGTGACAGGAAATGATAGATCACGTCGAAACGCTTTTCGCGCGACGGATAGTCGGTCGCCGTGATGTCGGTGAAGTTGACGAAACGGCAGTTCGGATCGTCGCGGAGGTACTTGACCACCTCGACGATCTTGCTGACCTCGACATCAACCGTGAGCTGGTTGAAGGCCACCTGATAACCGGTGGCGGCGCCCGGAAGCGCGCTCACGATCGTCTGCCCCAGGGCGTCGAGCTTGGCGTCGTCCATGACGTAAAACCTTAGCGTTCGATGGTGCCGATGCGGCGGATCTTCTTCTGCAGCAGCAGCACGCCGTAGAGCAGCGCTTCCGCCGTGGGCGGACAGCCCGGCACGTAGATGTCGATCGGCACGATGCGGTCGCAGCCGCGCACGACCGAGTAGGAATAGTGATAATAGCCGCCGCCATTGGCGCAGGAGCCCATCGAGATGACGTAGCGTGGCTCGGGCATCTGGTCATAGACCTTGCGCAGCGCCGGCGCCATCTTGTTGGTCAGCGTGCCCGCGACGATCATCACGTCGGACTGGCGCGGCGAGGCACGCGGCGCAAAGCCGAAGCGCTCGACGTCATAACGCGGCATCGACACCTGCATCATCTCGACCGCGCAGCAGGCGAGGCCGAAGGTCATCCACATCAGCGAGCCGGTGCGCGCCCAGGTGATGAGATCGTCGGTCGCGGCCGTGAAGAAGCCCTTGTCGGACAGCTCGGAATTGACCTCGAGGAAGAACGGATCATTGGCCCCGACCGGCTTGCCGGTGGAGGGATCCAGAATGCCCTTCGGGGCCGGCGCGATCGCCGGACCCGAGGACGATACAGGGTTCAATCCCATTCGAGTGCCCCTTTCTTCCATTCATAGGCGAAGCCGACTGTCAGCACGGCGAGGAACACCAGCATGGACCAGAAACCGGTCGCGCCAAGCTTGCCGAACGCCACCGCCCAGGGAAACAGGAACGCCACCTCGAGGTCGAAGATGATGAAGAGGATCGCGACCAGATAGAAGCGGACGTCGAACTTCATGCGAGCATCGTCGAAGGCGTTGAAACCGCACTCATACGCCGACAGCTTTTCCGGGTCCGGCTGCTGGAACGCCACGATGAAGGGCGCGATCAGGAGCACCAGGCCGATGATGGCCGCTACCCCTATAAAGACGACGAGTGGAAGATAGTTCTGTAGAATGCCGCTCATTGACGAGCCCTTTTTCCCGCAGCCTCGGGACAGCCACGGATTCGTCCGATTTGGAATTATTCTGAGCCTTAGCGCAGTGCACCAATGGGCGCAAGACACGCTCTTTTCAGGCCCTTTGCTGCTCCCGGACCGGTGGAATCCCGGAATCACCCCGCGGCTGGTATGAAGCAGATCGCCGGACGCGACAAGGGCGGCCACAGCTTTGCAGGGCAGCTGTTCTGGGATTGCGGCGGACGGCCCGCGCCCCGCTATTTGCCACGTCTTGTCGGCGAAAATGGCCCGGTTTCTTGGCTGCGGCGGCGCACCCAAACCCGGGCAACGACCACGACCGGCGCCCCGACCGTCGCCCAGGCGACATACTGGCCGATCGTTCCCCACAGCAACGCAGCCAGGAGACCTGTCATGGTCGCGGCCGCGAGCAGGCCAGGTGCCGCGAAGACACGTATCCACAGCCGTGAGCTGTCAGAGGAGCCATGCATCACGACGAGGCCTGGGCTCGTCTGGCGAATGTGTCACGGCGGGCCGGCGCCTTCTTCCGCCGGCGCGCCAGCCAGAGATAGAGGCCGCTGCCGATCACGACGATGGTGAGCCCGTCGAGCGCGGCCCAGATCAGCTTCAGCGGCGTGCCGCCATAATCGCCGAAATGCAGCGGCTGCGAGATCAGCAGCGCCTGGAGATAGAGCGGCAGCGCCCTGCTATCGGCAACCTCCCCGGTTTCGCCGTCGAGCAGGACCGGCTGGAGCAGCCGCGCGGTCAGGGCCGTGTCACCACGCATGAAGGCCGCGAAATGGCGCGAGGACGTGAACGGCGTCCCCGGGAACGCGACGAAGGCGATCTCCATACCCGGAGCCGCCTGCTTCGCGCGCGCGACGACATCGTCGAGCGAGGCGAGATGCACCGGCGCCGGCTTGCCGGCATAGGGCGCCACCATGCTGGCGAGCTCGGTCGCCTTCCACTGGCTCAGCATCAGCTCAGCCCAGGTGTTGACGACACCGGTGAGGCCCACCACCAGCGCCCAGGCCACCGTCACCACGCCGATCAGATTGTGCCAGTCGAGCCAGCGGACCCGGCGCGAGGCATGATCGCGGATGGTGGCAAAGCGCAGGCGGCGGGTGAACGGCCAGTACAGCACCACGCCGGAGACGATCGCGATCGCAAACAACACTCCCATCGCACCTAGGAACAGCTTTCCGACCTGTCCCGCAAACATGTCGGTGTGCAGCTTGAGCACGATCAACATCGGCCCGACGCCAACCGGCCCGAGCAGTTTGGCCGAGACCGCATCGAAAGCACGCACGGTCGCGTTATCGGGCGGCCCGTCAGTCGCGCTGTTGGTGAAGGCCATCACGATGCCCGGCTCGTCCCTGTCCCAGGACACATATTGCAAGACGCGGCCGGGATCGGCGGCGAGCGCGGCGTCGGCGACGACTTGGGGCGTCGCGCGCGCCGCGCTCGCATGAGCTTCGGGCTGGGGGGCGTAGCCCAGGAGCTCATCGACCTCGTGATGGAAGATCAGCGGCAAGCCGGTCAGGCAGAGCAACAGCAGGAACAGGGTCGAGACCAGGCTGGTCCAGGTGTGGACCACCGACCAGAGCCTGACCGTGCGCGCCTTCACGTCAGCATCCCCTCGCCCACACTCACCATTTGTAGGACACGCTGGCGGTGACGCGGCGGCGGTCGCCGTAGAAGCAGGACGAGGTCGAGGCGCAGCTCGCGACGTAGATCTTGTCGGTGAGGTTGATGACGTTGAGGGCGGTGCGCCAGTTCTGCCATTCGTAATGAAGCGCGAGGTCGCCGAGTACGACGGCGGGGACTTCGAGCGTATTGGCGGCGTCGGCCCAGGACGGGCCGACGTAACGAACGCCACCGCCGAAGCCGAAACCCTCCAGCGGTCCTTCCTTGAAAGTATAGTCCGCCCAGCCCGAGATCAACATCTCCGGCGCGTTGGCCGGCGTCTTGCCAACCAGCGACGGATCGAGATCCTTGCTGGTGAAGAGATGGTAGGCGGTGAAGGCGCCGATCAGCTTCAGCTCCTTGCTGGCATTGGCCACCGCTTCGAGCTCGATGCCGCGCGAGGTCACCTCGCCGGTCTGGTTCTGCAGCAGCACATTCGCGGGATCGGTGGTCGCCACGTTCTGCCGCTTCAGGTCGAACAGCGACGCGGTGAAATAGCCATCAAATCCCGTGGGCGCGACTTTGACGCCGATCTCGGCCTGCTTGCCGGTCTCCGGCAGGAACAGCCGGTTCTGCGCGTTGAGGCCGATGATCGGATTGTAGCTTGTCGCATAGGAGACGTAGGGCGCGATGCCGTTGTCGAAATTGTAGATCAACCCGGCGCGACCGCTGAATTGGCTGTCGTCGCGCTGGGCAATATTCGCGCCGGTGTCGCGCGCGGCCTGCGTCGTCTCGACCCAGTCATTGCGGCCGCTCAAGACCAGCGTGAAGTTGCCGAGCTTCATCTGGTCCTGGACGTAGGTGCCGGCCTGCTTCTGCGTGATCAGGAAGTTGCGGAATGGTGCGCCCGTCAGCGGAATGTGCAAGCCATAGGCGGGATTGAACACGTTGATGGACGGCACGGTGCCGAAGTTGAATGCCTGGTAGTCGTCGATCCGATAGCCCTTCAGATCGACCCCGAACAGCATGGTATGCTGCACCCGACCGGTGCCGAAGCGATACTCCAGCTGGTTGTCGAGATTGGCCTGGTTGGCGGTGTTCTTCGCATACCAATTGTAGCGGCCCATTGTGGCCGTGTTGATGTTGTCCCAACCGTTGCCGACGAAGCCCCGATAGGTCAGGTCGACATGGGCAAAGCGCGCGTTCTGCCGGAAGGTCAGATCCTCGGTGAGGTTACGCTCGAACTGATAGCCGAGCATCTCCTGCTCGCGTGTGAACTTGTCGACGCCGGGATCGCCGGCGAAGAAGCCGGTCGGGATCTTGCCGAACGGCGCGCTCGTCACCGTGCCTTGGTACGGCAGGAAGTTGATGCCGCGGGTGTCCTGCTTCGATGCCGAGGCCAGCACCGTGAAGGTCGTGTCGGCGTCCGGCTTCCAGGTGACGGACGGCGCGATGAAGTAGTTGTTGTCGGGCGTGAAGTCGACCTGCGTGCCGCCGTTCTGGACCTGGCCGACCACGCGGTAGAGCAACTGGCCGTTGCCAGGCTGCGTCGCGACCGGACCGCCGACATCGAAGCCGACATAGGCGTTGCCGAAAGCGTTGACGCCGGTCTCGATGTAGCGAACCGGCTCGGTCGGCGGCATCTTGCTGATGACGTTGACGATGCCGCTCGGGCTCGATCCGCCATAGAGCACGGCCGAGGGACCGCGCAGCACCTCGACTCGCTCCATGTTGGAGGGTTGCAGCTTCCAGCTCGCATAGGAAGTGTAGAACAGCTGCGTGCCGTCGAGGAAGAGGCCGACATCATCGGACTTGAAGCCGCGGATCAGCCACCAATCGTAACGAGTATCGGCGCCGAACGTGCCGGCGCGCACGCCTGCGGCGTAGCGCAGCGCTTCGTCGAGCTTGTTCGGCTTCTGGTCGCGGATCTGATCGGCGCCGATCACCGACACCGCCTGAGGCGTCTCCATGATCGGCGTGTTGGTCTTGGTGCCGGACGAACTGCGGTGGGCAACATAGCCCCGCACCGGGCCGCGCGGAGTCTCGACGACGCCGACGTTACGTTGGGGCTGCGGTCTGCGGCTGTTGGCGGTTTGCACCTGGCTTTGCGCCCGGCGCGGTGCGCGAACGGTCGCGCGGCGGCGCTGTTCAGGCGCAGCGACATTCACCGGCGGCAGGCTCTGCGCACCGTTCTGTGCCAACGATTGTGCGAGCGATGCCTGCGGCATCAAAACCCAAGCGGATGCGGTCGCCAACGCGACCGACCGCAGCATTCCAAGACTGTTCAACACGCCACCCCGATATGCATCTGATCGTCATGCCGCCTGTCCCAGGACGGCATGCGTTGCGGTGACGCTTAGGAGAGCGCGCGCGATATCGCCAATTGAAAGGCTCTTAGAAAAATTCTTAGAGAGTCTCTTAGAAACGCTCCAGCAGGTCCAAGGATCTCGGCGCTATCAGCGCGCATCCTTCTCGGCCTCGAGCATCGCCTCCGCGGTCGCGGTGAGACGATCGATCTGAGCGAGCAGCGTCTCGAGTTCGTCCTTGCTCAATTGCGCCAGCAGTATCCGGTTGCGCTCCTGCGCGCCTTCGACGATCACATCATGCGCGGCGAGGCCTGCTGGCGTCAGCGACACCAGCACCTCGCGGCTATCCCTGGGATTTGCCGACTTCTCGATCAGCTTGCGCGCGACCAGCTCAGCCAATGCACGACTGATCTGGCCCTTGTCCTGGCCGACGGCTTCGGCGAGCCGCGCCACGCTCATTGGCGGCCGCCGGCCAAGCGAGGCGACCAGACCGAACTCGACCGATGACAACCCAGCGAGGCGCTTGTAGCGCAGGATGGCACCGCGCTTGAGCAGATTGGCAAGCACGATCAGCCGCGACGACAGCATCTCGGTGATCGGGGCCGGCGAATGATTGTCGTCCGTATCGGACGATACACGCCCGTCCCTGCTCACAGTCTGGCTCATGGCTCACCTCTGCCAAGAAAGCCAGGACGTGCCAAGTGGTCGTAGAGCCTTGGTAGCGCAACCTCTCCAATCTGTTCCGAATGGGACCGCGAGGTCCCCTGGAGGATCGTTGACATTGTCATCTAATTATTTTCCATTGGGTCAACGCACTGAAAACGACCCGGCCTACCCAAGGGCTGCGGGGGAGGAACCAGCATGACGATCACCCAGCGCGATCGCGATCTCGGCACGGCCTATGCGATGAAGCCGGCGCAGACGCGCACCGAGCTCACTTCCGTCGTACGCGGCACGCCGATGGGCGAACTGCTGCGCCGCTACTGGCATCCGATCGGGCTCACCGGCGATGCCACCGACACGCCGAAGAAAGTCCGCGCTCTCGGCGAAGATTTGATCCTATTCCGCGCCAAGCACGGCCGCGCCGGCCTGCTCCACGCGCGCTGCTGCCACCGCGGCACCACGCTCTATTATGGCAAGGTCGAGGAGGACGGCATCCGCTGCTGCTATCACGGCTGGAAGTTCGACACCGAGGGCCTTTGCCTGGAGCAGCCGTGCGAGCCCAATGGCGGCCAGTTCAAGGATAAGGTGCGCCAGCCCTGGTATCCGGTCGCGGAACGTTACGGGCTGATCTTCGCCTATATGGGCCCGGCCGAGAGACGTCCGGTACTGCCGCGCTATGAGTGCCTCGAAAACATGGACGACGGCGAGTTCGTCGAGGCCGACGATTCATCGATCGGCGGCGGCGGACCGGCGATCATTCCCTGCAACTGGCTGCAGCATTTCGAGAACGTGGTCGATCCCTATCACGTGCCGGTGCTGCACGGCTCGTTCTCGGGGCCGCAATTCACCAACATGATGGCCTCGATGCCGGAGGTGACGTTCGACAAGACGCCGCGCGGCATCGCCGTTCGCTCGATCCGCAAGCAGGACGACGGCCGTGTGTTCTACCGCGTCACCGAAGCCGCCCTGCCCACGCTGCGCGTGGTGCCCAATCCGCGCGTGGCGCAATTCGCCCGTGTCGAGTCGATCGGCTGGACGTTGCCGATCGACGACACCTCCTTCCGCATCTATGTTGCCGGCCGCGTCAAGACATCAGGCGACATCGGCCGCATGCGCTCGACGTTCAACGGCAAATTCTGGTGGGACATGACGGAGGAAGAGCACCAGCAATTCCCCGGCGACTACGAAGCCCAGGTCGGCCAGGGCCCGGTGACCGTGCACTCCGAGGAGCATTTCGGCCAGAGCGACCGCGGCATCCTGATGATCCGGCGCATGCTGGGCGAGCAGTTGGAAGCGATGGAAGCGGGCCGTGACCCGATCGGCGTGTCCTTCGATGCGAACATGCCGCCAATAGAGTTTGAAGCGGGGAATTACATCCGCGAAGGCTGACGCAGCCCATGATGGGCCGTGCGCTATTCCCTGCTCTCCGCAGCGGTCACGACCACGCTCGGCGCGCTTCTGTTCATCTGGGCGGCGCGGCCCCTCCGCGCCGACATCGTCAGGGCGAGCTGAGCTTCCCTCAAGCCGCCATGAGGGCGAGCATGTCCGCAATCACCCGCTCGCCATGCGTCAGCGGCAGCGGATGCGGGCCGCCTTCGTAGACAACGAGCCTGCTGCCCTTGATCAGCTTTGCGGTCTTGGCCCCTGTCAACGGCAGCGGCGCGCTGGCATCCTTGTCGCCATGGAGGATCAGCGTCGGGCGATCGATGCTGGCGGCAGCCGCGCGCAGATCGGAAAAGGAGATGGTCTTGCGGCATGCCAGCGCCACCGGCAGCGGCACGCGCATCATCATGTCGCGGATCCAGCTCCGCGTGATCTCCGGTGTCTCGGGCAGGAAGAATGGCGCTTCGTTCGCTGCGATCCATTTGGCGAAGTCGCGGGCGATGGCTGTGTGGCCGGCCTCGATCATCTCCCTCGGCACCGCATCCGGATTGTCCTCGGTCTGGACCAGGAACGGCGTCGTCGGCGCGACCAGCACCAGCCTAGCGATCCGGTCCGAGCCATATCGTCCGAGATAGTTCACTGCCTCGACCGTCCCCATCGAGAAGCCGACCAGCGTGACGTCGCGCAGATCGCGGGCCTCGATCACCGCAGCGACGTCGTCGGTCAGGGTCTCCAGGTCATAACCCGCGGACGGCATCTCGGACCGGCCATGCCCGCGCCGATCAGGCGCAACGCAACGAAAGCCCTTCGCAGTGAGCGCTTCGATGTGACTGCCCCAGATGCTGCCATCGAAGGTCCAGGCCGACAGCAGCAGCACCGGTTTTCCGTTGCCCCAGTCCTGCACGAACAGCTTGGTGCCGTCCCTGGCGGTCAGATAGGGCGATCGCGCCGCCGGCTGGGCGGTTTCGAGGAGCGAGGCTTGGATGGCTGGACGGTTCATAGGGCTTCTCCCTTGCAGGATGGTTCGCGGACGATGGAAGCGATCATGACGAGGGATTACGCCCGCGCGATTACGCGGCAGGTAAGACTGCCCAGGGCGAAGCGGCGAAATGGGGAGAATGAAACCATTTTGCGGAACCGCGAAACGATCCGGAAACAGATGATCCTTAAGACGTCAGCCTGCAGACGGCGCCAAAGCCCGTCGGGAGGCTTCGATGAACCACTCAATTCACTCTGCAGATCGGGGTACCCACCTGAAGATCGTGGTGGTGGCGCTGGTGGCCGGCATCGCAGTCGCCGCCTTCGGGATCGCAGCCCGCACCAATGCCGAATTCAGCCAGACCGCCCAGTCCACCCATGTGATCAAGGCCGGCAAGCCGGTGGCGGTCACGAGTTCGGGGGCCGCCGAGATTCGCTGAACGCCCTATTCCGGGCTGACCAGAGGCCGCCGTCCGGCGGCCTTTTTCGTTTTCCCAAGCAATGCTTAGCCAAGATGCTCCGGCGCATCGCAACGTCCTTGACTTCACCAAGCCCCGCCTTTAAGTCCCCCCTCGTTCCGCGGACATCGCGTCACGCGGGAGTAGCTCAGTTGGTTAGAGCGCCGGCCTGTCACGCCGGAGGTCGCGGGTTCGAGCCCCGTCTCTCGCGCCATTTTTGGCAATCCCTTCATCGTCTTAGCTCGAAATTCTCGACGCCTTTCCCGGCTGCGCCGGCTGTTCTCGGCACGCCGATGGAACCCTCGGCATAGTCAGCCCACGTCCGAATCGTCTACGCCTTCCAGGAACTTAGGGGATCCCCGCGCTTTTCCGGTTTTTCCGGGGCTTCCCTGGCAATCGAGGAGGCCAGACAGCATGGCGAAGAAGGCAGCTAGTCCCGTCACCATCACCCTCAAACACCTTGCAGCCGATATCGCGGAACGCCAGGACGTCTCCAAGAAGCATGCCGAGGCCGTCCTGACCGACATGGTCAATCTCATCACCAAGCATCTCAAGAAGGGTGACCGCGTCCGTATTGTCGGGCTCGGCATCCTCCAGGTCCGCAAGCGCGCCGCCCGCACCGGCCGGAATCCGGCCACGGGCGAAGCCATCCACATCAAGGCCAGCAAGAAGGTCGCGTTCCGCCCGGTCAAGGAGCTGAAAGAGGCGATCTGAGCGCTTACGCCTCGTTAAGCCTGATCCGGCGTCTCGCACGCCGCAACGCCGCCGCTTTCTGGTATATCGATGCTTCCCAGCATCTGCTCCCCCACAGCCGCGGCGGTTTGACCAGAAATGTCCCTGACCTTTTCGCACACCGTGACCGAGCGCTTCCTGCGCTACGTCACCATCGACACCCAGTCGGATCCGAATTCCCCGGCCTCGCCATCGACCGAGAAGCAAAAGGATCTCGGCCGCGTTCTCGTGACAGAGCTGAAGGCCATGGGCATCGCCGACGCCCATCTCGACGATTACGGCTATGTCTACGCAACAATCCCGGCCAATACGACCAAGAAAGTGCCGGTGATCTGTTTCTGCTCACACATGGACACCTCGCCCGACGTCACCGGCAAGAACGTGAAGCCGCAGGTCGTGAAGAACTATCGCGGCGGCGACATCACGCTGCCGGGCGATACCAGCCAGGTGATCCGCTTCACCGAGCATCCCGCGCTGAAGCACCAGATCGGCAACGACATCATCACCACCGACGGCACCACGCTTCTGGGCGCCGACAACAAGGCCGGCGTCGCCGAGATCATGGATGCCGCGCATTTCTTCATCAACAACCCTGATGTGAAGCACGGCGCCATCAGGATCCTGTTCACGCCGGATGAAGAGATCGGCCGCGGCGTCGACAATGTCGACATCAACAAGCTTGGCGCCGACTTCGGCTACACCATGGACGGCGAAAGCGCGGGCAGCGTCGAGGACGAGACGTTCTCTGCCGACGGCGCCACCATCACCATCACGGGCGTCAGCGCCCATCCTGGTTATGCCAAGGGCAAGATGGAGCACGCGATCAAGATCGCGGCGGCCATCATCGAGCGCCTGCCCAAAGAAGGCTGCTCGCCCGAGACCACCTCAGGCAAGCAGGGTTTCCTGCATCCGGTCGGCATCGAAGGAGCGCTGGAACAGGCGACCCTCTCCTTCATCGTCCGCGACTTCACCGAGGAAGGGCTGAAGGAAAAGGAGGCCCTGCTCGAGGCCATCGTCAAGGAGGTGATGAAGGATTACCCGCGCTCGACCTACAAGTTCGAGGTGCGCGAGCAGTACCGCAACATGAAGCAGGTGATCGATCGTTACCCGCACATCCTCGAATATGCCATCGAGGCGATCCGCCGGGCCGGCCTGCGTCCGATGCGGACCGCGATCCGCGGCGGCACCGACGGCTCGCGCCTCTCCTTCATGGGCCTGCCCTGCCCCAATATCTTCGCGGGCGAGCACGCCTTCCACTCGCGGCTCGAATGGGTGAGCCGGCAGGATATGGAGAAGGCGGTGCAGACCATCGTGCATCTGGCGATGATCTGGGAGGAGAAGGCTTAAGCCTTCTCCTTACGGCATCGTCATGGCGCGCCGGCCGCGATGGAAGCGGTTGGAGCTTGCCATCCAGCTCGGCAGCGGCTCGCCATCGCGGTGCCGCCCACCGGCGACGGCCGCGGCCCAGGCCACGGCGGCGCCGATCAGGGCGGCCGTCGCGACCGAGAAAGCGACGATCACCGAATTGCGCCTGGCACGGTTGATCGCCGCATGGGACTCGACGATCGATGCATCGACGCGCCTCTCGGCGTCCGGCGCACCCAATCCCGTCAGCGCGGCGACTTGCTGCACCAGATAAGCACGGTCGTCGACGCTGATACCGCTGTGGCTCGATGTGGTCATCAGAATGCGCCCGGCTTCGGCACGGGCTTCCCGCATATCAGTGTTAGGAGGTCGGCGTGGGGCGCGGAACAGCTTGTCGAGCTCGTAGCTGAGCAGCGGCTCGGCGGAGCTCGCGTTGCCGGCGCCGCTGCGCGTCGGCGAACGGTCGAGCGCAGCCGCACCGATAATTGCCAGCAGCGCCGCACCGATCAGCACGGCCAACGCCCATGACGTCAGCCCATGCAGCCCGTCGCGCCGTTCGCCGTCATCCTCGATGGTTGCCAGCGCCGGCGCCGGCCGAGCCGTGCGGCCGGCGATATAGCCGCCGAAGCCAAAACTGATGATCGCCTGGATGATCAGATACAGTCCTGATAACAGCGCCAGCGCGGCCGAGGCATCGCGCCAGGTCGGCGAGGCCGAGCTGACACCGAGGCCCATGGCCACGCCGAAGCTGACCAGAATGAACGACATTGCGCCCGCCGCAAAAGCGCCGGCGAGGACGGAGCTCCACTGGATGCTCCGCCCCTCCTCGGCGGTGATAAAGCCGCCTTCCATGACGTTGTCCTGCACAAGAGTTTCGATCGCCATAGCGGGTCTCTCAGCGCAGGCCGAAGAACGACAAGATCGCCATGATCACGACGATCAGGCCAATCAGATAGATCAGTCCGTCCATAATCCCATCCTCCTCAAACGCTCTGGGCGCTAATGAGGGGGAGCGGAGAACGTTCCTAAATTTTGCAGGCTGCCGGAACGAATTGACGAGACCTGAATTGTCTCTGCAAGTCCCAACGGATGAAGATTGTGAGCACAAGAGGCCTCAGCCGGTCAGCCCCGGGCTGGGGCCTTTTCGTTTGGCTGTGCGACATCAAGTTCCGAAGATGGGGCCCCCGATAGCGCCAACGAGCTGACGCTGCCGGCGCTTGACCTGTTGTTCCGGCGTGACGGCACGAGCGAAACGCCTACAATGGCGGCTGATTTGGCTGATGCGGGGGAGCGCCAGGTTTGGGTAGCCACGACCATCATGGTCATCACCATCATGACCACGGCCACGCGCATAATCATGGCCATGACCATTCCCACGGTCATGGTCACGCCCATGTCCATGCGCCCGCCAATTTCGGCAAGGTGTTCGCGATCGGCATCGCGCTCAACACCGCGCTGGTCGTGGCGGAGGCGGTCTATGGCTATATCGGCAATTCCACCGCCCTGCTCGCCGATGCCGGCCACAATCTGTCCGACGTGCTCGGCCTGGTCGTGGCCTGGGGCGCCTCGGTCGCGGCGAAGCGCGCGCCGAGCGGCCGCTTCACCTACGGCTTCCGCGCCTCCACGATTCTGGCGGCGCTGGCCAACGCGGTGTTCCTGCTGGTCGCCACCGGCGCTATTGGCTGGGAGGCGATCCTGCGACTGCGCGAGCCGGAGCCCATCGCAGGCGTCACCGTGATGGTGGTCGCCGGCATCGGCATCCTCATCAACGGCTTTACCGCCATGCTGTTTGCGAGCGGCCGCAAGGACGACATCAACATCGAGGGCGCCTATCTGCACATGGCTGCCGACGCCGCGGTCTCGCTCGGCGTCGTGGTCTCGGCGGCATTGATCATCTGGACCGGTTGGCTCTGGCTTGACCCCGTCACCAGCCTCGCGATCTGCGCCAGCATCCTATGGGGCACGACGAGCCTGCTGCGCGGCTCCATCGACATGTCAATGGCGGCCGCGCCCAGAGGCACCGACCTCGTTGCGATCAAGACATTCTTGCTGGCGCGACCGGGCGTTTCGGCGATCCACGATCTCCATGTCTGGCCGATCTCCACCACCGAGACCGCGCTGACATGTCATCTCGTGATGCCATCAGGCACCGCCGATGCGTTCCTGATGGAGACCGCGCACCAGCTCAAGACGACCTTCCGCATCGGTCACACCACCCTTCAAGTCGAGACCCATCCGGACAATGGCTGCGCGCTGGCGCCGGACGATGTGGTGTGAGATCACCGTTTGAGAGAGCATATCTCTCGCCGTCACCCTGAGGTGGCCGCTTCTTCAGCGGCCCTCGAAGGGCGACGGCCCGGCTGCATCCCGGCCGTTCCTCCTTCGAGGCTCCCGGCGCGATGCCGAGCATCGCGCCGCTCGCACCTCGAGCGACAATGGCTTGCCATTGCGCGGGGATGACGGGTCTGAATGAGACGCAAGCCGCGACGGGCCTACTCCACCCTCGCCGTCACGATCCAGATCGCGCCCGGCAGCGCCACGTTCTGCCCCTTCACGAACGGCGCGAGCGTCTCGCGGATCGAGGCCTTGGCCGCCGCGACCGTCTCGGGCGGATGGCCCTGCAGCGCGCGGCTTGCGGGACCGATCTGCAGCGAGCCGTCGACGGCCGCATCGAGCCCGCCGCCGATGGCGATGTCCATCGGCAGATTATGCGGCTCCATCGCCACGTCCGCGAAACCGGCGCCCTTGAGGATGCGCATCACGCGCTCCTCGGAAGCAAACGCGAAGGGGCCCGGCTCCTCCGGCCCGACCGGCGGCATCTTCGGCACGTGCTTGTAGACCGCCATCAGCGGCGCCATCATCCACGGATTTTCCTTCGGCTCGCGCCAGCAGACGAAGGCGAGCCGTCCCGTCGGCTTGAGCGCCCCGCGAAGATTGGTGAAGGACGCAATCGGATCGGCAAAGAACATTACGCCGAAGCGCGAGGCGAGCAGATCAAAGCTCGCAGGCTCGAACGGATACACCGTCGCATCCGCCAGCACGAAATCGAGCGGCAGGCCCTTCGGCGCGAACGCCCGCGCTTGCGACAGCATCGGATCGGACACGTCGAGGCCAAGGGCGAAGCCGTCAGGTGCGACCGCTTTCGCGAATGCAAAGGTCGTCGCCCCGGAGCCGCAGCCGACGTCGAGAACGCGCTCGCCCGGCCTCGGCCTGGCGCGGTCGATCAGGACATCCGCGATCGGTCCGAGGAGGTTTTCTTGCGCCGCATGGCGATCCGCCCAGCGTTGCCCGCCGGGACCGTTCCAGTAAGCGATCTGGTCGGCGTTTTGTTCGTGTCCGCTCGGTTGCTGCATTGGGGCCTCTGCCGTTCTCTAGGGCGGGGTCATACCACGACGGCCGCCGTTCAGGGGGCAAAGGGCCGTTTTATGACAAGGCCACCTCTTGCTCCGAGACCCGGTGGAGCGCTAAAGAGGCGCCGTGGGGCGGTTAGCTCAGCTGGTTAGAGCATCTCGTTTACACCGAGAGGGTCCGCGGTTCGAATCCGTGACCGCCCACCAGCCTTCGCTCGCTTCGCGAGCTTCGGCTAGGCAGGCCAGCCAGGAACTTCATTGACGCGAAGCGAGTGAAGGCTGCCGCGCCGAAGCCGTTGGGCGAAGGCGGGCTTTGGGCCGCAAGCTACGCTACGGCTCGGCAAGCCGGCCCCTCAATCCCCCGGCCGGCCCGGCAGCAGTGGCACCGCGTCGATCCACACCGCAGCCGACCGGGACCAGATCTGCCTGACGGGGCGCAATTTGTCGCGCTGGCGGATCGAGCCCCAGCGGATGCCCCAATCGTCGGCCTGGTCGCCCTCGCCGCTGGTGAACAGCGGGGAACCGCAATCGGCACAGAAGTGCTGGAAGCGCATCCGTCCATTGTCACCGCGCTTGCCGTAGACCTTGGGCGCGCCGCTGGTGAGCTTGACATCGGCCGCTGTGCAGACGGCTGTCACCCGGAACGGCGAGCCCGTGAGGGTCTGGCAGTCGGTGCAGTGGCAGACTGACACCGCCTCGGGATCGATCTCGGCCTCATAGCTGATCTTGCCGCAGTGGCACTGCCCATCGACCTGCATCACCATCCCCTTCCCCCACAATAAAAACGGCGCCCGAAGGCGCCGTTTTATCATGTTTTTGAAGTTGCGATCTCAGTGAGCGGTCAGGCCGCCGGCGGCCTCATCCCCGTCGGGCTTCACGGTCACCTTGGTATCCTCTTCCCAGACGATCGGCACAGGCTTCTTCACCAGCGCCTTGGCGATGACGTCGTCGAGACGCGAGACCGGAATGATCTCCATGCCGCCCTTGATCGCATCGGAAATCTCCGTGAGATCCTTGGCGTTGTCCTCGGGGATCAGCACCGTCTTGATGCCGCCGCGGGCCGCAGCCAGCAGCTTCTCCTTCAGGCCGCCGATCGGCAACACGCGGCCGCGCAGCGTGATCTCGCCGGTCATCGCGACATCGTGGCGGACCGGGATGCCGGTCATGACCGAGATGATCGCGGTGGCCATGGCCACGCCCGCCGATGGACCGTCCTTCGGCGTCGCACCCTCGGGCACATGCACGTGGATGTCGCGCCGGTCGAACAGCGGCGGCTCGACGCCGTAGTTGATCGCCCGCGAGCGGACATAGGATGCCGCCGCCGAGATCGATTCCTTCATGACGTCGCGCAAGTTTCCGGTGACCGTCATCTTGCCCTTGCCGGGCATCATGACGCCTTCGATGGTCAAGAGCTCGCCGCCGACATCGGTCCACGCCAGGCCTGTCACGATACCGACCTGCGCCTCGCTCTCGATCTCGCCGAAGCGGTACTTCGGCACGCCGAGGAGCTCTTCCAGAGTCTTCTCGGTGACCTTGACCGACTTCTTCTTGGAGATCATCAGCTCCTTCACCGCCTTGCGGGCGAGCGTGGAGAGCTCACGCTCCAGATTGCGCACGCCCGCTTCGCGGGTGTAGCGACGGATCAGAAGCAGCAACGCGTCGTCGTCGATCGAGAATTCCTTGGAGTCCAGGCCGTGCTTGGACACCGCGTTCGGGATCAGGTGCTTGCGCGCGATCTCGACCTTCTCGTTCTCGGTGTAGCCCGCGATCCGGATGATCTCCATGCGATCCATCAGCGGGCCGGGAATATTGAGCGTATTCGCGGTCGTGATGAACATGACGTTCGACAGATCGTAGTCGACCTCCAGATAATGGTCGGCAAACGTCCCGTTCTGCTCGGGGTCGAGCACCTCCAGCAAGGCCGAGGACGGATCGCCGCGGAAGTCGGCGCCCATCTTGTCGATCTCGTCCAGCAGAAACAGCGGATTGGAGGACTTCGCCTTCCGCATCGACTGGATGATCTTGCCGGGCATCGAGCCGATATAGGTGCGGCGGTGACCGCGGATCTCGGCTTCGTCGCGCACGCCGCCGAGCGACACGCGCACGAACTCGCGCCCCGTCGCCTTCGCGATCGACTTGCCGAGCGAGGTCTTGCCGACGCCGGGAGGTCCGACGAGGCACAGGATCGGCCCGGTCAGCTTGTTGGCGCGCGACTGCACCGCGAGATACTCGACGATACGTTCCTTGACCTTCTCGAGACCGTAGTGATCGGAGTCCAGGATGGCCTGCGCCTGCTCCAGGTCCTTCTTCACCTTGGACTTCTTGTTCCACGGGATCGACAGCAGCCAATCCAGATAATTGCGCACGACAGTCGCTTCCGCGGACATCGGCGACATCTGGCGCAGCTTCTTCAATTCATGCTGCGCCTTGTCGCGCGCTTCCTTGGAGAGCTTGGTCTTGGCGATCTTCTCTTCGAGATCGGCGAGCTCGTCGCGACCGTCGTCGTCGCCGAGCTCCTTCTGGATCGCCTTCATCTGCTCGTTGAGATAATACTCGCGCTGGGTCTTCTCCATCTGGCGCTTGACGCGTGAGCGGATGCGCTTCTCGACCTGCAGCACAGAGATCTCGCTCTCCATCAGGCCCAGCACCTTCTCCAGGCGCGTGGTGACGGACAGCGTCTCCAGGATGCCCTGCCGATCCGCGATCTTGACCGCAAGATGCGAGGCAACGGTGTCGGCGAGCTTGGCGAAATCGGTGATCGCCTGCACGACGCCGACGACCTCCGCCGAGATCTTCTTGTTGAGCTTCACATAGCTCTCGAAGTCGGACACGACGGAGCGCGCCAGCGCTTCCGCCTCGACCGACTTCGCATCGGTGTCGGCGAGCGCAACGGCGGTGGCCTCATAATAGTCGGCGCGATCGGTGTATTTTGACACGCGTGCGCGCTCGAGCCCCTCGACCAGCACCTTCACGGTGCCATCAGGGAGCTTCAAGAGCTGCAGCACGCTGGCAAGCGTACCGGTCTCGTAAATGGCATCGGGCGCCGGATCATCGTCGGACGCGTTCTTCTGCGTCGCGAGCATGATCAGCGCGTCGTTCTTCATCACCTCTTCGAGCGCGCGGATCGACTTCTCGCGACCAACGAAGAGCGGAACGATCATGTGCGGGAAGACGACGATATCGCGCAGCGGCAACACGGGATAAGCGTGCGTCTCGCCATGGACGATGGTTGGCCGGGGTTTTGGATTAGTCATGGCCTTTTCCTTTTGCTTTGCCCCCTCGCACGCAGCCCGCATCTGGTGCGCAACCGCCACAAGGTGCCGAGATGATCCACGAACCCGGTCTACCCTTCTTAGGTTGGACCGGGCTTGCCGGATCGAAACTGAGGCGAATCTTGAACAGAATTCTCGCTCGCCGCGGACATTAGGTGGCTATCGACCGGGGGGGTGTCAAGTCATTGAAAAACACGCGCCATCAGGCGCTTACGCAACCTGCAAGCGACGCAATTCCGGCTGCGGAGAAGATGTCCGCAGCCGCTACTATCAAACACGGCAGGAAGCGTTCCAGCGCCGGGAAATCAGGCGCTGGCGTTCTCAACCGCGCGATCGGTCCGATCGGCGTAGATGTAGAGCGGACGCGCCGTGCCTTCCACAACTTCGCGGGAAATCACGACTTCTTCCACACCTTCCAGGCCCGGCAGGTCGAACATGGTCTCGAGCAGGATCGCTTCGAGGATCGAACGCAGACCACGCGCGCCGGTCTTGCGCTCGATCGCCTTGCGGGCGACCGCGCCAAGCGCCTCGTCGGCGAAGGTCAGCTCGATGTTCTCCATCTCGAACAGCCGCTGGTACTGTTTCACCAGCGCGTTCTTCGGCTCGGTGAGGATCTTCTTCAGCGAGGTCTCGTCCAGATCCTCGAGCGTCGCCACGACGGGCAGACGACCGACGAATTCGGGGATGAGGCCGTACTTCAAGAGATCCTCAGGCTCGACGTGACGGAAGATCTCGCCGGTCCGGCGGTCTTCCGGCGCCATCACCTGGGCGGCGAAACCGATCGAGGTGGACCGGCCACGCGCCGAGATGATCTTCTCGAGGCCGGCGAATGCACCGCCGCAGATGAACAGGATGTTGGTGGTATCCACCTGCAGGAATTCCTGCTGGGGATGCTTGCGGCCGCCCTGCGGCGGGACCGAGGCCACCGTGCCTTCCATGATCTTCAGCAGCGCCTGCTGCACGCCCTCACCCGACACGTCGCGCGTGATCGAGGGATTGTCGGACTTGCGACTGATCTTGTCGATTTCGTCGATGTAGACGATGCCGCGCTGAGCGCGCTCGACATTGTAGTCGGCAGCCTGGAGCAGCTTCAGGATGATGTTCTCGACGTCCTCACCGACATAGCCGGCCTCGGTCAGCGTGGTCGCATCCGCCATGGTGAACGGCACGTCCAGGATGCGGGCGAGCGTCTGGGCGAGCAGCGTCTTGCCCGAGCCGGTCGGACCGATCAGCAGGATGTTCGACTTCGCGAGCTCGACGTCGTTGTGCTTGGTCTGGTGATTGAGGCGCTTGTAGTGGTTGTGCACCGCGACCGACAGGACCTTCTTCGCATGGCTCTGCCCGATGACGTAGTCATCCAGCACCTTGCAGATTTCCTTCGGCGTCGGAATGCCGTCGCGCGACTTGACCAGCGAAGACTTGTTCTCTTCGCGGATGATGTCCATGCAGAGCTCGACGCACTCGTCGCAGATGAAGACCGTGGGACCCGCGATCAGTTTGCGGACTTCGTGCTGGCTCTTGCCGCAGAACGAGCAATATAGCGTGTTCTTGGAGTCGCTCGTGCCGACCTTACTCATTCATGTCTCCGTCCGCGGTTCGATCCCGTCCGCTCGATCGTCCCATCCCGAAACGTTGGCGGGTAAGGGATTCAAATAGAGCAAATTCCGTACCAAAAAAGACCCTACGCGTTACATCTCGTGCGAATCAGGGTCACTCGATTCTCCGCGATCATAGCCGATCAATCGTAGCCAACCATGCTGTCACCCGACTATCAAGAATTCGCTAATCGGGGGGCGCCGGCTACCCGTTACAATACCGTGATTTCAGGTCTTGGCACGGGCGAAGTGACCGAAATCACCCCGACGTTGCTGGATTACCACGAAAAAACGAGCACGAAAGCGGAACTTTCCGCTTGTCGCAGGGCGCAAAACGGCTTTTTGCGCCCTCGCGAACGCGTTCCCGACATAAACGCGGCGCTGACGATCCCCACTGATTGCGGCGATCGCCGTCGCAGTCCCGGTCCTGCTACGGGGTCTTCACAGGCGCGGCCTCTTCGGCGCGCTTGTCGATGACCTTGTCGACCAGACCGAACTCCTTGGCGTCGTTCGCGGTCAGGAACTTGTCGCGTTCCAGCGCATCCTCGATCGACTTGTAGGTCTGGCCCGTGTGCTTCACGTAGATCTCGTTGAGCCGCTTCTTCAGGTTCAGGATTTCCTGCGCGTGCAGCATGATGTCGGTAGCCTGGCCCTGGAAGCCGCCGGAGGGCTGGTGAACCATGATGCGCGCGTTCGGCAGCGAGAAGCGCATGTCCTTCTCGCCGGCGGCGAGCAGCAGGGAACCCATCGAAGCCGCCTGGCCGGTGCACAGCGTCGAGACCGGCGGACGGATGAATTGCATGGTGTCGTAGATTGCAAGGCCCGATGTCACCACGCCGCCCGGCGAGTTGATGTACATCGAGATTTCCTTCTTCGGATTTTCCGCCTCAAGGAACAACAGCTGCGCGACGATCAACGTCGACATGCCGTCCTCGACCGGTCCGGTCACGAAGATGATGCGCTCTTTCAACAGGCGCGAGAAAATGTCGTAGGCGCGCTCGCCACGGTTGGTCTGCTCGACCACCATGGGCACGAGGTTCATGTAGGTTTCAACCGGATCGCGCATGAGTCACCTAGGGTTTTAGAGACGGACATCGCCAGTCCTGGCTGCAGTCCTGGCTGCCGGTCGGACTGGATGTGCCTGAAGGCCGATGGACGTCCCGTGATGCAGGAAGTTGGTAGAGGTAGAACGCGTAGGTACCGACAGATATAGCGCAATTCGCGCCAGACAAGTGCGGAGCGAATTAAGGCTTAATCCACCGAGCCCTTTGCGGCACTTGAAGCTGATTCTCGCAAAAAGGCCCAGCCGGCCATCTGGCTAGCTGGGCCCGTTCGCTGATCATCCTTAATAGAAGACTGTGTCAAAGCCTTCAGGCTGCAGTCTTTTCCTCGTCGTCCTTGTACAGGTCCTCGCGCGAGACCTTCTTCTCGGTCACGTTGGCAAGCTCGAGGATGAAGTCGACGACCTTGTCCTCATAGATCGGTGCGCGAAGCTGGGCCAAGGCCTGGGCATTGTTGCGATAGAAGTCCCAGACTTCCTTCTCGCGGCCCGGCATCTGGCGCGCCCGCTCGATCACCGCGCGGCCGACTTCGTCGTCGGTGACGGTAATCTTGTTCTTCTCGCCGATCTCCGAGAGCACGAGGCCGAGACGGACACGGCGGTCGGCGATCTTGCGGTACTCTTCCTTGGCGGCCTCTTCAGTGGTGTTCTCGTCGGCGAAAGTCTTGCCGGCGGAATCCATCTCGGCCTTGACCGAGTTCCACATCAGGTTGAACTCCTCCTCGACGAGCGAGGACGGCGCCTCGAAGCGATGCGCCTCATCGAGACGATCGAGCAGCGCACGCTTGACGCGCTGGCGCGTCGCACCGGCGAACTCGGCAGCCAGGCGCTCGCGCGCGGCTTCCTTCAGCTTGTCCAGCGATTCCAGGCCGAGCGTCTTGGCGAACTCGTCGTCGATGGTGATGTCCTGCGGCGCTTCGATCAGCGTCGCGGTGGTCTCGAACTCGGCCGGCTGGCCGGCGAGCATCTCGCTCATGTAATTCTTGGGGAACGAGACCTTCAGCGTGCGCGTCTCATTCGCCCCAATGCCGATCAGCTGCTCCTCGAAGCCCGGAATGAAGCTGTTGGAGCCGATCACGACCTGGATGCCCTCACCGGTGCCGCCCTCGAAGGCTTCGCCGTTGATGGTGCCCTTGAAGTTGATGGTGACGCGGTCGCCGGACGCGGCCTTCTCGCCCTCGGCCTTGGCGGCATAGGTGCGGTTGCTGTCAGCGATGCGCTTGATCGCCTCGTCGACGTCCGAATCGGACACGTCGGCGACGGGCTTCTCGACCTGGAAGCTCTTGAAGTCGGCGAGCGCGATGGCGGGCACCACTTCGATCGCAACCGTGTAGGTCAGATCGGTCTTGCCGTTCAGCAGTTCCTCGACCTCGGCCTTCTCGGTCGGCATCGTGATCTTCGGCTCGGTCGCGAGCTTGAAGCCGCGCTCGGAGAACAGCTGGGTGTTGGTGTCGCGGATGGTCTGGTCGATGGTTTCGGCCATCACCGAGCGGCCATAGACCTTCTTGAGGTGAGTGACCGGCACCTTGCCGGGACGGAAGCCGTTGAGGCGTACCTTGTCCTTGAGGTCGACGAGCTTGGCGCCAGCCTTGGCGTCGAGATCAGACGCGGGAACGCTGATCTTGAACTCGTGCTTCAAACCTTCCGAGAGGGTTTCTGTGACCTGCATGGCGTCCAATCTTCTTCTCGTTCGGCCCCGGCACGCTAACCGCGTCGGGACGCTGTCATTAATCGATCCAGCGCGAGGCAAACGCCTCAACGCCGGTGGTTCATCGAGCCCGGCCCCAGACGGAAAAACTTCCGAACGGGAGCCAAGGCCCCTCAGTAATCCGTGCAAACGCGATAAGCGCTTGGTGCGGGCGGAGGGACTCGAACCCCCACAACTTTCGTCACTGGAACCTAAATCCAGCGCGTCTACCAGTTCCGCCACGCCCGCGTGAATTTGCATCAACACCGGCCGCGATGCCGCGGGCGGCCGGGCTTATAGCATGTGCCCGACTGTTCGCAGCAAAAAAATGGCCTGATGGAGGCAGCCCTCAAGTAGGTACGATGGCTGGACTTATCCAGCGCGGCGTGATCCGGATCCAGCCATGAAACCGCGGATTCTTGCCCCTGATCGGCGTCAGGTTCTGGCGGGGCTGGCAGCCTCGCTCGGAGCCCCGGCGGCCGGGTTCCTGGCCGGTGGCGCAGCCCCGCTCCCCACCGCCCAGGTCCTTCTCCAGGCCAGACCCGCAACTCTGGATCTGAGACCGGGTCAGCCGACTACAGCGATCTGGGAGCTTGCTGCCGCAAGCCACACCAGGGGCGTCCATCTCAGGCGCGGCGACCTCTGCGAAGTGGTGTTTCGTAACGACCTGCCTGTGCCGCTTGCGCCGGCCTGGTACGGCCTGAACGGCGCAGCCGTGGCCGACCCCCAACGGGGGCGCGCGCCCACAGCTCCGGGGACCACGGAAACATCAACGATTTCAGTATTATCAGCGGGAACCCTGCTGACTGACTTCCGGCTGTTCGAAGACAGACTGAAGCAGCCCGCGCGGCCGCTTCCGATCATCGCTGAGGAGACAGGGCTCGTCGCCGTTGATCGCGACGAGGTCCTGCTGATCGAGGAATGGCGCCTGAGGCAGGACGGCAGCGCCGTCCCGCCGGGCCAGGATCCGAAGGACACCACGGCGCTCTATACGATCAACGGGCAGACTTCATTCGAACTCTCAGCCTCCGGCAACGAGCGACTGCGGCTGCGATTTATCAATGGCTCGCAACGCTCTGTTCTGGCGATCAAATTGGAGGGTCACGAAGTCCGGGTCATGGCCCTGGACGGCCAGCCGGCCGAACCATTCCCGGCACGCAACGGCGCCCTCGTGCTAGCTCCCGGCGCAAGGGCCGATGCTTTTGTGGATACGGCCAGATCGGCCCAATTCCTTTTACACGATGGCAAGGAGGCGCGCCGGATTGGGGCCCTCATGGTCACCGGCTGGCTGGAGCGGCGCGCGCCTCTCCTGCCGCCGCGGCCGCTGCCCTCGAACGATTTGCCCGAAAGGCTCGACCTCAAAGGAGCCCTGCGGCTGGATGTCGTGCTCGGCGCACCCGACACCGGATGGGCGCGGACTGCCAACTTTTCCACCGCCTCTGACCCCGCCTTCCGCACCAAAGCCGGCCGCACCGTCATGCTCGCCTTGAAGAACCCGGCCCCCGTTGCCACCGTCTTCTCTCTGCACGGCCACCATTTCCGCCTGCTCGACAAGCTCGACGACGGCTGGAAGCCCTACTGGCTCGACACGCTCGCCATCGAGCCCGGCCAGACCGAGCGCATTGCCTTTGCCGCAACCTCGCCGGGGCGCTGGCTGATCGAATCCGTCGTGACCGATTGGTCCGCACCGCGGCTGGTGCGCTGGTACGGGGTGGAGTGAGCTATCGGCCCGACCGCGACCAAACGTACCGCGCGTCTGGCTCTTTCTCCTCGTTCCGCATTCCATCGGTCTGCTCAACCAGCGTGAACCCGCGCGCCTCATAGAAGCGCCGCGCCGGTGCGTTGCGCTGGAAGGTCCAAAGCTCAAGCTGTTCGCTGGCGGCTTTGGCGACGTTGAGGAGTTCGGTGCCGATGCCGCGGCCGTGTGCGGCGGGGTGGACGTAGAGCTGCTCGATCCAGCCGTCGCGAAAGGCGATGATCCCGCAGAGCTGATCGCCGTCGAAATGTCCCCACACGCGGCAGGCCGGGAAAACCAGCTCGCGATAGAACCAGCGGTCTTGATCCGGCGGGCGCAGCCCGACGAGCCATGGCATTGCGTGATCGAACGCGATCCGATGGACTTGCGCCGCGGCGCCCATATTGGTGAGCGCAAGCGGTCTCAGCATCAATACTCGATCCCGAGCGCGTTATAGATCCGCCGGTGCACGGCCGGCAGGGTCTCGGTGAGATCTTCCGCGATCAGTCCCGGCCCTGCTTCGCTGGCCGCTTCACCGTGCATCCACACCCCGATGCTGGCGGCCTCGAAGGCCGGTACGCCCTGCGCCAGGAGCCCTGCGATGATGCCCGAGAGCACGTCGCCGGCGCCGGCGGTGGCGAGCCAGGGCGGCGCGTTGGCGGCGATGGTGGCGCGGCCGTCGGGCGCGGCGATGGTGGTGTCGGGGCCCTTCAGCAGAACGACGGCGGCGGAGCGTTCAGCGGCAGCACGCACGCGCTCGAGCTTCGAGCGGCCAGGAGTCTTGTTGCTGAGATCGGAGAACAGCCGCGGAAACTCGCCCTCGTGTGGGGTCAGCACCACGGCTGTGTCCGGCGACGACTTGATCGATTCAAATAGCCGCTCCGGCTTTGCGGCAAAGCTCGTCAGCGCGTCAGCGTCGAGCACCAGATGCCGCTGCGCGGTGAGCGCGATGTGGACCATGTCGCAGGTGCGCTCGCCAACGCCCGCGCCGGGCCCGATCATGCAGGTGTTGTACCTGATGTCTCCAAGCAGCTCGCCGAACTCGATCGCGGTGTCCACGGGGCGAACCATCACGGCTGTCAGCGCACTTGCGTTGATCGCAAGCGCATCGCGCGGGGTCACGAGCGTCACCAGGCCCGCGCCGGCGCGCAAGCTCGCTCGGGCAGCAAGCCGTGCCGCGCCGGTCGCAGCGGCATCGCCCGATACCGCAAGCACGTGGCCGCGCGCATATTTGTGGCCATCAATACGCGGCACCGGGAAAGCGGCGCCCCAGAAATCCGGATCGTTCTCAAAAATCTTCGGCGTGATCTCGTCGAGCACCTGCGCGTCGATCCCGATATCGGCAACGCGGACGCGACCGCAATGCATGCGGCCGGGCAACAGGAGATGCGCGGGCTTCTTGCGAAAGAAGGTGACGGTCTCGGTCGCGTTCACCGCGACGCCCATCACCGCAGCGCTGGTGCCGTTGATGCCGCTCGGCAGATCGACTGCAAGCACGGGCGCGCCATTAACGTTGATGGCCTCGATCATCGCGCGCGCCTCGCCGTCAACAGGGCGGCTGAGGCCGGCGCCGAACAATGCATCGATGATCAGCGCCGGCTTTCCGATCGCCTGCGGATTGAACGGCAGCACCGGATGCTTCCAGCCGCGCGCAGCCGAGGCCGCATCGCCCTGGAGCTGGTCGCGCTCGCACATCAGGATGACCGAGACCTCGCGCCCTTGCGCAGCGAGCTCGGCGGCTGCGACAAAACCGTCGCCGCCATTGTTACCGGGACCGGCGACGATCAAGATCGGCCCCTCCTCCACCAGCGCATTGGCGGCCTCCGCAACCGCCTGGCCCGCGCCCAGCATCAGCTTGAAGCCGGGCGTGCCTGCCGCAATGCTGAGCTGGTCAGCCCGCTGCATCTCAGCGTTGGTCAGTACTTCCATGCCACTTCCCTGGTCCAAACGCCCTTTCAACAGGCACGTCCTGTGCCCACACACCCAACGGAACAATTGATTGCACAGATATTGAACCGTTTGCCTATTTCGTAGCCTGCGGTATTTTGAGCCGGCCGGCCCCACCTATCAGAGATGCACGTTAAAAGGCTGATAACGCTCCAATATCCAGGGCATTTGCAACTTGGCATAGACCCTGCTTTCGAGGAAGCCGCTTCGGTTCGTCGTGCTCACTGGCATCTTCTGGGTGTGGCCGGCCGTTGTTGCCGGGCTGGTCAGGTCCCGGCATGACGAAGACAAATCGTGCGTGAGACAAGCGCATCCTGACGACGACGTTGCTATTTGATCGAAATGCCGGGAGGCGCGCAGTGAAGAAAATCGAAGCCATCATCAAGCCATTCAAGCTCGACGAGGTGAAGGAAGCGCTTCAGGAAGTTGGTCTCCAGGGGATTACCGTAACCGAGGCCAAGGGTTTTGGCCGCCAGAAGGGCCACGCCGAGCTGTATCGCGGCGCAGAATACATCGTCGATTTCCTGCCCAAGGTGAAAATCGAGATCGTGATCGGCGACGACCTGGTCGAGCGCGCGATCGATGCGATCCGCCGCGCCGCGCAAACCGGGCGCATCGGCGACGGCAAGATTTTCGTCTCCAATATCGAAGAGGCGATCCGCATCCGAACCGGCGAATCCGGGCTGGACGCTATCTGAGCCGGGTGCTATCTCGCATTTTGCGACACTCTGACAAGAAATAAGGCTGCTTCGGCGGCCTGATTTCGTTTGTGCGCTCGCGCAAAAACTCGCCGAAAGCGAGAATAATTTTGCTCATCTGGAAACCGACCCGCAGAGCCAAAAGGGGTATGCATGAAGACCGCCAAAGACGTCCTGAAATCGATCAAGGACAACGACGTCAAATACGTCGACCTGCGCTTCACCGATCCGCGCGGCAAGTGGCAGCACGTGACCTTCGACGTCACCATGATCGAAGAGGACACGTTCGCTGAGGGCGTGATGTTCGACGGTTCCTCGATCGCGGGCTGGAAGGCGATCAATGAGTCCGACATGTGCCTGATGCCCGATCCGGTCACGGCCACGATCGACCCGTTCTTCGCCGAGACCACCATGGTCATCGTCTGCGACGTGCTCGAGCCGACCACGGGCGAGCCCTACAACCGCGACCCCCGAGGCATCGCCAAGAAGGCCGAGGCCATGGTGAAGTCGATGGGCGTGGGTGACACCGTGTTCGTCGGTCCCGAAGCCGAGTTCTTCGTGTTCGACGACGTGCGCTATTCGTCCGATCCCTACAAGACCGGTTTCCGGCTCGATTCCTCGGAGTTCCCGACCAACTCCGACACCGAATATGAAGGCGGCAATCTCGGCCACCGCATCCGCACCAAGATGGGCTACTTCCCGGTGCCGCCACAGGATTCCGTGCAGGACATGCGCTCGGAGATGCTGGGCGCCATGGCTAAGATGGGCGTGAAGGTCGAGAAGCATCACCACGAGGTTGCATCGGCCCAGCACGAGCTCGGCATGAAGTTCGACACGCTGACGCTGATGGCCGACCATCTGCAGATCTACAAATACTGCATCCATCAGGTCGCGCACATCTACGGCAAGACCGCCACCTTCATGCCGAAGCCGGTCTATGGCGACAACGGCTCGGGCATGCACGTGCACCAGTCGATCTGGAAGGACGGCAAGCCGGTGTTCGCGGGCAACAAGTACTCCGACCTGTCGGAGACCTGCCTGTCCTACATCGCCGGCATCATCAAGCACGCCAAGGCGATCAACGCCTTCACCAACCCGACGACCAACTCCTACAAGCGTCTGGTCCCGGGCTATGAGGCGCCGGTGCTGCTCGCCTATTCCGCGCGCAACCGCTCGGCCTCCTGCCGCATCCCCTACACCGCTTCGCCGAAGGCCAAGCGCGTCGAGGTGCGCTTCCCCGATCCGCTCGCCAATCCCTATCTCGGCTTCGCCGCGATGCTGATGGCCGGCCTCGACGGCGTAAAGAACAAGCTCGATCCGGGCCCGGCAATGGACAAGGACCTCTACGATCTGCCGAAGGAAGAGCTGAAGGCGATCCCGACCGTATGCGGCTCGCTCCGCGAGGCGCTGGAAAACCTCGACAAGGATCGCGGCTTCCTCAAGAACGGCGGCGTGTTCGACGACGACTTCATCGACGCTTACATCGAACTGAAGATGACCGAAGTCGCCCGCTTCGAGATGACCCCGCACCCGGTCGAATTCGAGATGTACTATTCGGGCTAAGCGGCTCGAGATCACGACACGCAAAAGGCGCCCTTCGGGGCGCCTTTTTTCGTTTGAATACCATCAGCTTTCGTTCTGCGTCTGACTCCATTTCGTTCTCAAAGAACGAATCGGAATCGCGAAAATCAGCACGCACCAATTCCTGACAATTGGTTTATTCGAGATATTCATTGCCCTCTTATCTACGCCGATCCACGCTCACCTCGCCTCATGCCGCGACGTGAAATGATCGAGCAAGCCCGTCGGCAGCGGAAACACGATGGTCGAGGATCGCTCACCGGCGATGTCATGCAGGGCCGCGAAGTATCGCAGCTGCATCGCCTGCGGCTCCTGCGCGAGAATCCGCCCCGCTTCGACCAGCTTTTCGGCGGCCTGCTGTTCGCCCATCGCGTTGATCACCTTGGCGCGCCGCAACCGCTCCGCTTCGGCCTGCTTGGCGATCGCGCGCACCATGGTCTCGTTGATATCGACGTCCTTGATCTCGATGCCGGTGACCTTGATGCCCCAGACATCGGTCTGCTTGTCGAGGATCTCCTGGATGTCGGCGTTCAACCTGTCGCGTTCGGCGAGCATCTCGTCGAGCTCGTGCTTGCCAAGGACCGAGCGCAGCGTGGTCTGGGCGAGCTGACTGGTCGCGGCCATGTAGTCGCCGACCTTGATGATGGCGCGCTCGGGATCGACGATGCGGAAGTAGAGAACGGCATTGACCTTGACCGAGACATTGTCGCGCGAAATCACATCCTGCGGTGGCACCACCTGCACCATCACCCTGAGGTCGACCTTGACCAGCTGCTGCGCGACCGGAATGAGGATGACGAGGCCCGGACCCTTCACCCCGGTGAAGCGGCCGAGCGTGAAGATCACGCCGCGCTCGTATTCCCTGAGGATGCGAACGGCCTGGGTGAGAAACAGGACGATGATCAGCGCAAGCACTGCATAAAGCGAATATTCGAACATCAGACTTGACCTCCCTCACCGCTCGGCCGCCGAACCACCAGGGTCAAGTCGACGATATTGGCGACCTCGACCCTCTCTCCGGGTTTGAAGGTGTCGGCGCCGCGCGCTTGCCAGCGTTCGCCATGCGTAAAGACGTGCCCCTCGTTCTCGTTCCAGTCGAGCACCTCGGCGATCAAGCCTCGCATCGCCTGCGCGCCGACGCGTGGCGAACCGCGGCGGGCGCGCCTGACCGCACCGAGCACGACCAGAACGAACCCCGCGAAAATCGCCGCGACGATGGCGATGACCGACCACGACAACCGGTAGCTGGGCGACTCGACCCGGACCAGCATGATGGCGCCGAGCACAAAGGCGACGACGCCTCCAAGGCCGATCACGACGGTCGGATTGAAAGCCTCGATGGCAAGGAGCGCGATGCCGAGCAGCATCAGGCCGAGCCCGGCATAATTGATCGGCAGCATGTTGAGGGCGTAGAGGCCGAGCAGCAGGCAGATTGTCCCGATCACGCCCGGAGCAACGGTGCCGGGCGACATGAACTCGAAGATGAGGCCGTAAATGCCGACCATCAGGAGGATGAACGCGACGTTGGGATCGGTGATGACAGCCAGGAATCGGGAGATCGTGCCGGGATCGACGGCTTCGATGACGGCATCCTGGGTCGCCAGGCGCTGCGTCGTGCCGCCGCCGAGTTCGACCATTCGACCGTCGATTTGCCCGAGCAGATCGGCCTCATCGCGCGCGACGATGTCGATGGCATGCGCCTGCAACGCGCCGTTGGCGGACAGCGTGGCGGCTTCTCGGACCGCCTTCTCCGCCCAATCGGCATTGTGGCCGCGCAGCTCGGCAAGGCTGCGGATGAAGGCGACGGCATCGTTCGTCACCTTCGCCGTCATCGCATCCTTCGGCTCGTCCTTCTTGTCCTTGCTGTCCTTATCGGGCGTACCGCTCGGCAAGCCCGGAAGCGGCCCGCCAATCTGCACCGGCGTGGCGGCCCCGATATTGGTGCCCGGCGCCATCGCTGCGATATGGGTCGCATAGAGGATATAGGTCCCGGCGCTTGCCGCATGGGCGCCAGGCGGCGCGACATAGCCGGCGACAGGAACGGACGAGGCGAGCACATCCGCGATGATCTCGCGCATGCTGGAGTTCAGGCCGCCGGGCGTATTCAAGCGAAGGATCACGATCTCGGCGCGTCGTTCGCTTGCCTTGACCAGCGCCTCCTTCACATAGCTCGCCGACGCCGGGCCAATGGCGCCGTCGATCGTGACCGTGAGTGCAAGACGGCGGTGATCCTCCGCTGAGCCGGGACGGAGACAGGCAAGACAAGCGACGATTCCGATCGCCGCAACGAGGGCCGCCTTCATGATCTGCACGGCAAGGGCTCCCTTGCCGAAGATATGGTGGCCGTCACACAAACCTCAATGCGGAGGGAGGTCGCCGGCAATTGCGATTGTGCGATGCAATGGGCGGGGTCGAACGGCGGCACTCATGTCGCGGACAACGTCATTCCCGGATAGGTGCGCAAAGGGGGGCAACTCCTTTCTATTCCGAAGGGGGCGCGAAAGGAGGCCCAGCTCGGGCGAAATCTGTCGCGAAACCGCGAAGGCGTGGCTGCTATTTTTCGTTCTGCATCTGACTCCATTTCGTTCGCAAAGAACGAATCGGAATCGCAAAAACATCGCGAACCAATTCTTGCCGATTGGTTTAAGCAGCGACGCAATCCAGAATCCGAGATGGCGAGGAGGCGAAAGCGTGCCGTACGACCTCTCGCCTGTGTCCCTACGCCGCCGCCTTCTGCTTCGCCACCATCGCTTCGCCGAAAGCTTCGAACAGTTTTCGGTTGATGGGATTGCGCTGCGGGTCGTATTCGGCGTGCCATTGCACGCCGAGCGCGAAGCTCGGCGCTTCAGCGATGCGGATCGCCTCGATGGTGCCGTCCTCGGCGACGCCCTCGATCAGCACGCGCTTGCCGGGATCAAGGATGCCCTGCCCGTGCAGCGAATTGACCCGGATCTTCTCGCAGCCGAGGATTTTGGCGAAGGCGCCGCCCGGCGTGAGGTCGACGTCGTGGCGGTCGGCGAACACGACAGTCGGGTCGGGATGGATTTCCCCGTTCTCGAGCCGGGGCATGCGGTGGTTCATGCGGCCGGGGATTTCGCGGATCTCGGGATGCAGCGAGCCTCCGAAGGCCACGTTCATCTCCTGCAAGCCGCGGCAGATGCCGAACAGCGGAATGCCGCGCGCGACGCAGGCGACCGAAAGCGCCAGCGCGACCTCGTCGCGGTGGACGTCGTAGGGCTCGTGCTTCTCGCAGGGATCGACATTGAAGCGGGTCGGGTGCACGTTGGCTCGGGCCCCTGTGAGCACGATGCCGTCCACGGTATCGAGCAGCGCGGCGATATCGGTAATGTCGGGCGCGCCCGCGAACATCACCGGCAAGCCACCGGAAACTTCGGCCACGGCGCGCAGATTGCGCTCACCGACCATCTGGACCTGAAATCGATTTTCGACGCGATGGGCGTTCCCGATCACGCCGACGACCGGCTTTCTCATCTCCCGTTCCGACCTCTCCGCAAGAAGATTCTCCAAACATGCCCCTCGTATGGAACAAATTCAACAGAGGGGATCGCGGGACGGCAATGCTATTTTCGCGCAAATCGGGGCCGAGGGCATCCCAAAAGGCACCCCTTGGCTCCGGACGCGTTGGCCTTAAGGCCGGCTGCCGGGCCAAATCGGCTCGGCCCCTGCTTGATCGCCGGCGGCAATTTGCGAAGAGTGCTCGATGCAGCCTGAAAAGGATCCGATGTGACCATTTCCAGAGACGAACGGCCCCGGACCCGCACCGACCTCGCGTGGGCTATTGCCGTCGGCGGTATCGCCGTGGTGCTGTTCACGGCACTGCTCGCCTTCACCTGGTATTTTGCCGCCACCGTGCTGCTGATCTTCGCCGGCATGCTGCTCGGCGTCGGGCTCAACGCGCTGACCAATGCACTCGGCCGCCTGGTCCACCTTCCCCATGCGGTCCGGCTTGCAATGGTTTGCGCCGTGCTTGCCATCCTGCTCGCGGGCGTCGCCTATCTCGGCGGCGCTACCATTGCCGATCAAGCCTCGGCGCTGAGCAAGACCATCAAATCGCAGATCGGCTCGGTGAAATCCTTGCTGGATCGTCATGGCATCGACACCAGCTTCTTCGATTTCGGCAATGCGGCATCCGACGCCCCGACGCCACCGGATTCGACGTCGCCGCGAGCCGCGACGCAGCGCGGTCCCCTGCCCGCCGCTGACGCCCTAGCCTCCAGCGGCGGAGCCATCGTCAGCCAGACCTTCAAGCTGCTTCTCGGCACCATCCACGGCGTCGGCAACATCTTCATCGTGTTCTTTCTGGGGCTCGCCTTCGCCGCCCAACCAAGCGTCTATCGCGACGGCCTGCTGTTCCTGGCACCAGCGAAGCATCGCACCCGTGTTGCTCTGATCATCGACCGCATCAGCGAAACGCTGGAGCGCTGGTTGATGGCGCAAATGATCGTCATGCTCGCGGTCGGCGTCGTGACCTGGATCGGGCTTGCCATCATCGGCATCCCCGGCTCGTTCATCCTGGGGATTCAGGCCGGCCTGCTCGCCTTCATCCCGACCGTCGGCGCGATCATTGCCGGCGTCGTCGTGGTGCTGGCGAGCCTCGCCTCGGGCTGGATCTCGGCACTATCGGCGCTGATCCTGTTCCTCGGTGTGCATGCGATGGAGAGCTACGTGCTGACGCCGCTGCTGCAGCGCCAGGCGCTGGACATCCCGCCGGCCACGCTGTTCGCGTTCCAGATCCTGCTCGGCGTCGTCTTCGGAATCTGGGGCCTCGCGTTGGCGCTGCCACTGGTCGCCATTGCCAAGGTCATGATCGATCATTTCAAGACCTATGAGGCGCCGCCTCTCGCCGAGGCGGCGTAAGGCGTCGTGCCGTAGCTCAGGTCGTCAGCACGGTCTCGGTGTGCTCGACATCAGGAGGCGAGGCGAAATACTGGCCGACCAGGCCGCGCCATTCGGTGAAATTCTCGGAGCCGCGGAAATCGACGGTGTGGTTTTCCAGCGTCGCCCATTTCACCATCAGCCGGTAGCGCTGCGGCTTCTCGATCGACTTGTGCAGCTCAAAACCGTGAAAGCCCTTGGAGCGACCGAAGGCGGCCTTGGCCTTGGCGACGGCCGCCTCAAAGTCCTTCTCGCTGCCCGGCTTGACGTCGATTTGCGCGATCTCGGTGATCATCGGTTTCCACCCCATTGTTTGGTGGCCGTGTCTAGCGCAGACGGAAGCAAAGAAAAAGGCGCCGAAACGGCGCCCTGCCCGGCCGAAAATGCGGCGCTCTCAGGCGAACAGCAGCGCGGTGCCGGCGACGACGAGCGCGCAGCCGAGGAACAACGTGAACGGCCAATAGCTCCGGCTCTTGATGTAGCGCCCCTGGGCGCGGCGCTCGGCAATCAGCGCCGTCTCGTATTCGTCCGCGGTCGAGAACAGACAGGCGAAACCGCCGCGTGCCGAGCTTGCGGCGGCTTCGAGCGACATCAGGGCAGCTTGCGGATTCTGTCGACGGATCGATTCCATGACGGCAATGGTAGGAACCGAATGGTAAACAGACGATTACCGCAAGCCCCAACCACCTCAGGCCGTCGCCGGCTGTGCCTTGGGAATGCCAATCCGCGCGGCGCTCTGGCGGCGCCAGTTCTCCAGCGACAGCGGCAGTTCCTCCGCCGCCTCGACGCGGTTACGGCCGCCGCGCTTGGCCTGGTAGAGCGCGGTATCGGCCGAGGCCAGCAACACTTCGAGCTCGGTGCCGGCAGGCCCGCCCGCCACGCCGATGCTGACGGTGGTGTCGACAGGGCCCTCCTCGACCACGACGCCTGATGTCTCGAACGCCTCGCGCACGCGCTCGGCGACCAGCACGCCTTCCTCAAGCGCGCAGGGAAGCAGCGCGGCGAATTCCTCGCCGCCGATGCGGCCAGACAGGTCCGAGATGCGCAAATTGTTGACGACGATGGTCGAGAACAGTTTCAGCATCTCGTCGCCGGCGGGATGGCCGAAGCGGTCGTTGATCGACTTGAAATGGTCGATGTCGAAGATCATCACCGTGACAGGGCGGCCGCCCTTGGCCTCGCGGTCGATCATCCTTGCGCAGGCTTCCGAGAAGCCGCGGCGGTTGAGCATGCCGGTGAGCGGATCGGTCGACGCCGCGGTGCGGTGCGCGGTGACGGTGCGCTCGGACACCAGCATGAAGATCACGAACACGGTGCCGACGGCATAGAGGATGAGCTCGACCGCGAACACGGTGACCCAGACGCTGGTGGAGAAACCGGCATCGTGCGGCCGCAGGAAGCTGCCGATCAGGATCGGCAGCATCAGCACACAGCCGTGCATGACCGGCACGACGAAGGCCGGCCAGCGCCGTTGCAGGCTCTTGCGCCGCTCCACCCAGAGCTCGCTCGCGGTCAGGGCCGCATAGACCGAGACGATGCCGGCGCCGATGATCATGCGCAGCATCGAGGCGGTGGGATCGAGCAGCGTGGCGGCCGCGACCCAGGCCAGTGCGCCGAATACGAGACCCAGCCAGTTCGGCTTGCGGCCGTGGAAGACGCGCGCCGCATTCCACACCATGCCGCAGGCGACGAAGCCGACCGCGTTCAAGGCGAGATAGAGATACGGGCCGAGCTTGTCGCCGGTCGCGGTCCACAGCGCGACAGAGGACGCGCCGAGCAGATAGGCGGTGCCCCACCATTTCAGCGCGGGGCTGTTCTCCTGCTTGCCGAAAAACACCATCATGGCGCCGAGCAATGCGGCGACCATCGTGGCGACCAAATAGAGCGTGATGCTATCGAGCGACATCATGTCGGCCCCCTTCTAAACATAGCAGTTACGCGATCGGCCCAGCCGACTTGCGCGCCCTTCCAGATGCGACGCTAGGTCCGGCAAGTTCCATTCAGGTTTTCACGCGGGCCCAAGTTTTCGGGAAACACGCGCTCAATTTGCGTACAAACGAACAACAAAAAAGGCGCTGAAATCAGCGCCTTTTTGCTTCTCATTGAAGCCGCTTTCGCGGCGAATGTGACCGAAGCGATTAACGCTTCGAGAACTGGAAGGACCGGCGGGCCTTGGCCTTGCCGTACTTCTTACGCTCGACCACGCGGGAGTCGCGGGTGAGGAAGCCGCCCTTCTTGAGCACGCTGCGCAGCTCGGGCTCGAAATAGGTCAGAGCCTTGGAGATGCCGTGACGCACGGCGCCAGCCTGGCCGGACAGACCGCCGCCAGCGACCGTGCAGATCACGTCGTACTGGCCCGAACGCTGGGCCACGGAGAACGGCTGCTCGATCATCATGCGCAGCACGGGACGAGCGAAATAGACCTCGACCTCGCGCGAATTGACGGTGACCTTGCCGGCGCCCGGCTTGATCCAGACGCGGGCCACCGCGTCCTTGCGCTTGCCGGTGGCATAGGCGCGGTTGAACTTGTCGACCTTCTTCTCGTGCTTGGGCGCATCGGGCGCGACGGCTGCGGTCTTGAGCTGCGAGAGCTGGTCGAGCGACTGAATGGATTCGACCATGATTATGCGGCCCTCGTGTTCTTGCGGTTCAACTTGGCGATATCAAGCTTCTCGGGCGTCTGGGCCTCGTGCGGATGATCGGCACCGCCGTAGACGCGGAGGTTGCCCATCTGGACGCGACCGAGCGGTCCACGCGGGATCATGCGCTCGACGGCCTTCTCGAGCACGCGCTCGGGGTGACGGCCTTCGAGGATCTGGCGCGCGGTGCGCTCCTTGACGTGGCCGACATAGCCGGTGTGCTTGTAATAGGTCTTCTGCTCGCGCTTGCGACCGGTGAGGACGGCATGCTGCGCGTTGATGATGATGACGTTGTCGCCGCAATCAACGTGCGGGGTGTAGGTCGGGAGGTGCTTGCCGCGCAGACGCATGGCGACGATGGTGGCGAGACGGCCGACGACCAGACCCTTGGCGTCGATCAGCACCCACTTCTTCGTCACCTCGGCCGGCTTTGCCGAAAAGGTTTTCATGTCAGAGTTTCCGTGGACGGGGAATAGCGGCGCGAACACCACGCCGGACTGGGCGGGTTTCTAGAGAAGAGACGCGCAACGGTCAATGCCCGATGATCGAATTTACATAAATAGAATCAATGACTTAAAAATATGGTGCGATATTACCTTCGAAAAGCTCAAACATTTGGAATGGAATAGGTCGAGGTGACATGGGCGATGGGATCGGGCGACGTCCCGGACAGCAACTTGACCTCCCCGACCGCAAGCCGCTTGCCGAGCTTGAGCAGGCGGGCCTCGGCCAGCACGTCCTGCCCGGGCTGGCCCTTGCGCAGGAAGTTGATGTTGAGATTGGTGGTCACCGCAAGCCCGATCGGCCCGATCGCTGACAGCAGCACCACGTACATGGCGAAATCGGCGAGCGCCATCAGCGTTGGGCCGGATACGGTTCCACCCGGCCGCAGCATCTTCTCGCCGTAGCGTTGGCGTAAAAGGCAGGTCTGGCCGTCCGCGCTCTCGATCGTAATGTCGTCGCCGCTGAAGGCCTGGGGGAATTCGTCGCGGAGAAACTGCTCGAGCTCCGCCACGCTCATTTTCGCTGCCGCCATGCCGTTCCCCACCCTCGCTTCACGTCGCCTGCTACACTAGGTTATCTGCATCATCTAACCGTAATAATCCAATCGGAAACGCCGCGATGTCCACCCAGGCCGCCCGCGCCCCCACTCCTCATCAGCCAATTCTGCTGCGCGAAATGGTCGGGCCCATCGCTGTGCTGACCTTGAACCGGCCGGCGGCGCGCAACAGCCTGTCGACGGCGATGATCGCCACCCTCCACGCAGAACTCGATGATATCGGCAACGATAAGGCCGTCCGCGGCGTCGTGCTGGCGGCCAACGGTCCCGCCTTCTCGGCGGGTCACGACATGAAGGAACTGACCGCGCGCCGCAGCGATCCGGACCGCGGCCGCGCCTTCTTCGCCGAGACCATGAACGCTTGTAGCGCGATGATGCAGGCGATCGTGCATCTGCCCAAGCCCGTGGTTGCTGCCGTCCAGGGCATCGCGACCGCGGCCGGCTGCCAGCTCGTCGCGAGTTGCGACCTTGCGATCGCCTCGGAAGCGGCGAGTTTCGCCACGCCCGGTGTCGACATCGGTCTGTTCTGCTCGACGCCGATGGTGGCGCTGTCGCGCAACGTGCCGCGCAAGCAGGCGATGGAGATGCTGCTGACAGGCGAGCCGGTCCCAGCAGCGCGCGCCCGCGAGATCGGCCTCGTCAATCGCGTGGTCGCCGCCGGCACCGAACGCGACGCCGCCATTGCGCTGGCGCAACAAGTCGCGCTGAAATCCGCCTACACTGTCAAGCTCGGCAAGGAGGCGTTCTACCGCCAGGCCGAGATGAGCCTTGCCGACGCCTATCGCTATGCGGCAGAGGTGATGACCGAGAACATGATGGCCCGCGATGCCGAAGAAGGCATCGGCGCCTTCATCGAGAAGCGCACGCCGACCTGGCGGGATGAGTGACACTCTAGCATCGTCATTCCGGGGCGGCTCGCAGAGCCGAACTATGGTGCGCAATTGCGCACCTGAGAATCTCGAGATTCCGGGCTCGCGCTATCGCGCGCCCCGGAATGACGGAAAGAAACCATGAATCACGACGCCTATCCCGACAATTACATCCGCGGCATCCTCAACAGTGTGAAGTCGATCGCCATGGTCGGTGCCTCGCCGGTCAACGTGCGGCCGAGCTATTTCGCGTTCAAATATCTGGCGCAGCGCGGCTACGACATGATCCCGATCAACCCTGGATATGTCGGCAAGGAGCTGCTCGGAAAGCCCTTCGTCGCCTCGCTTCGCGACGTCGGCCGCCCCGTCGACATGATCGACATTTTCCGCAACTCCAGCCACATCATGCCAGTGGTCGATGAGGCGCTGACGCTCGACCCGCTGCCGAAGGTGATCTGGATGCAGCTTGGCGCGCGTGACGATGCGGCAGCTGAAAAGGCGGAAGCGGCCGGTATCAAGGTCGTGATGAACCGCTGCCCCAAGATCGAATATGGCCGGCTGTCGTCCGAGATCTCCTGGATGGGCGTCAATTCACGTACGCTCTCCTCCAAGCGGGCGCCGGCGCCGACGCAAGGCATGCGCCTCTCCCTCAACCGGATGAGCGTCGGCGGTGGCGACACCGCGGCCTCCGACCGCGCAGCCAAGAACAAGAGCGAGCAAAGCTGACGCACTTGCGAAGGATTCGTTTCGCGAACGCGTCGATGCGTAGCACCATCGTTGCGATGTGAAGCCGCGGCTTGACGCCGGCCACGGCGCCGATCAGCATGCCGCGCGATTTCAGACCACAAGAACAGGACGCCTCAATGAGCGATCGCCTTCCGGGATTTTCCACCCTCGCCGTGCATGCCGGTGCACAGCCTGACCCGACCACCGGTGCACGCGCCACTCCGATTTATCAGACAACCTCGTTCGTCTTTAACGACGCCGACCACGCCGCCTCGCTGTTCGGCCTGCAGGCCTTCGGCAACATCTATACCCGCATCGGCAACCCGACCAACGCGGTGCTGGAGGAGCGCGTTGCCGCGCTCGAGGGCGGCACGGCCGCGCTTGCGGTCGCTTCGGGCCATGCCGCCCAGGTCGTGGTTTTGCAGCAATTGCTCCAGCCCGGCGACGAATTCATCGCCGCGCGAAAACTCTATGGCGGCTCGATCAACCAGTTCACGCATGCGTTCAAGAGCTTTGGCTGGAACGTGGTGTGGGCCGATCCCGACGATTTCGCGAGCTTCGAGCGCGCGGTGACGCCGCGCACCAAGGCGATCTTCATCGAGTCCATTGCCAATCCCGCCGGCAGCATCACCGACATCGAGGCGATCTCGTCGGTGGCGCGCAAGGCCGGCGTGCCGCTGATCGTCGACAACACCCTGGCCTCGCCCTATCTGATCCGCCCGATCGATCACGGCGCCGACATCGTGGTGCACTCATTGACGAAATTTCTGGGCGGTCACGGCAATTCGCTCGGCGGCATCATCGTCGATGCCGGCACCTTCGATTGGTCGACCGGCGGCAAATATCCGATGCTGTCGGAGCCGCGCCCCGAATATCACGGCATCCGCCTGCAGGAGACCTTTGGCAATTTCGCCTTCGCGATCGCCTGCCGCGTGCTCGGCTTACGCGACCTTGGCCCTGCGCTGTCGCCGTTCAACGCCTTCATGATCCTGACCGGCATCGAGACGCTGCCGCTGCGCATGCAGAAGCACTGCGACAACGCCAAGGCGGTCGCCGAATTCCTCGCCGGCCATCCGGCGGTGGCTTCCGTGAGCTATGCGGGCCTTCCGAGTGACAAGTACAACCAGCTCGCACGCAAATATGCGCCGAAGGGCGCAGGCGCCGTGTTCACCTTCAGCCTCAAGGGCGGCTACGACGCCGGCGTCAATCTGGTGTCGAAACTGCAGCTGTTCTCGCACCTCGCCAATGTCGGCGACACCCGCTCGCTGGTCATCCACCCGGCCTCGACCACCCACAGCCAGCTCGACGACGCCGCCAAGGTGAAGTCGGGCGCTGGTCCTGATGTGGTCCGGCTCTCGATCGGCATCGAGGACAAGGAAGACCTGATCGCCGACCTGGAGCAGGCGCTGGGGTAGTTGCCCCGTCATTTCGGGACAGTCCGAAGGACCAGACCCCAGGTGCGCAATTGCGCACCGGGGAATCTCAAGATTCTCAGGTGCGCAATTGCGCACCATAGTTCGGTGCTTTGCATCGCCCCGGAATGACAGCCGTTGTTTCGACGGCCGGTTAACAGTCGTTAACCATATTTGCCGCATACATCATTCTTGGATCGCCCTTGATTCGGAGCCAATGATGCTGCGCTGGATGGTGCCTGCCCTGGCAGTGATGTTGACGGCCTCAGCAGCGCTTGCCGCCGACTTGCCGCCCAATCCGAAGCGAAGGGCCGCAGCTCCGCCGCCAAGGGTCTATGTCGAGACCGATCCGGACGCGCTGATCTCGCCCGCGGATGGCATCGGCAGTTACGTCAGCAATCTGCCGGGCACCCCGCTGTTGCCGGGCTCGCATACGTTGCCGGGCTATTATGGTCGCCCCTGGAGCTATGACTATCAGGGCGGGTATTACGGCGGGAAGCAGGTCGATTATTTCTGGCGCCTGCCCTATGCGTGCGGCGTCTACGGCTATTGCTGATCAGCCCGGCTGTCCCACTGGAACCGCGCGCGGCTGCGCTTCCGCGCTCTGCCGCGACGCCAGCCGCTCCGCCTGCATCACCGCCAATGTCAGCACGGCGATCGCGACCGCCTGGTGCGACAGTGCCAGATCAATCGGCACCTGGTTGAGCAGCGTGAGGATACCAAGCACCACCTGCAAGCCGACCGCCGCGAACAGCCAGAGCGCCCCCCTCGTTGCCGCCCCTGCGCGCGAGCGTACCGCGTCGGACGCATGCAGCGCCGCCAGCGTGAACAGCAGGTACGCCGTCATCCGGTGCTCGAACTGCACCGTCAGCACATTGTCGAACATATTGCGCCACCACGGCGTCTCGAACCACAGCCGCTCGACCGATGGAATGAACGCGCCGTCGATCTGCGGCCAGGTGTTGTAGGCGCGGCCCGCGCGCAGGCCCGCGACCAGCGCCCCGAAATAGATCTGGACGAAGGTCACGACGAGCAGCAGCGCGCTGGTGATGCGCAGCCTTACAGGCGCGACAATCTGCGGCCGCTCCTCGAGCCGCCGCACCGTCCAGACGATGCCGGCGAAGATCAGCAGCGCAAGCACCAGATGTGTTGCGAGCCGATATTGCGACACCTCGACCCTTTCAGACAGTCCTGATGCCACCATCCACCAGCCGACCGCGCCCTGGAGGCCGCCGAGCGCGAACAGCAGCCACAGCCGTCGCTTCAGCTCACCGGCCAAGCCGCCGCGCCACAGGAAGAACAGGAACGGCAGCAGATAGGCGACGCCGATGAAGCGGCCGAGCAGCCGATGGCTCCATTCCCACCAGAAGATCTCTTTGAACTCCGACAGGCTCATCCCCGCGTTCAGCTCGCGATATTGCGGGATCTTCTTGTAGGCCTCGAAGGCGTCGGTCCACTGCGCCTCCGACAGCGGCGGAATACTGCCGGTGACCGGCTTCCACTCGACGATCGACAGGCCGGATTCCGTCAGCCGTGTGGCGCCGCCGACCAGCACCATCAGCGCGATCAGGGCGGCCACGGAGATCAGCCACCAGCGCACGGCGCGATGCGGATGGGTTGGGGCGGAAATCGTCGTCATTTCAGGGACAAACCAAGCCTTGTCACTAACGGACTTGAACCGGACTGCGTGCCCCTTATAGTCCCGCGCTCCCGCAGCGCAAGTTACGCGAAAGCCGCAAGTCCCCGCCATGACGATCCGCACCCGCAAGTTCCTCGGCGCCATTCTGCTGCTGGTGCTGGCCACCGTCTGGGCCCTGCTCGGCATGGCGGCGGCGCAGATGCCATGGATCGCCGTATCCGGCTGGCGCCAGGCGATCTACTACGTCGTGGTCGGCATGGGCTGGGTGCTGCCGGCCATGCCGATCGTGAGCTGGATGCAGCGGCCGGACCGGGCGTAACCCCGCAAACGCGCTTGCGCGTTTGTCGGTTGCGAAGGCCCTAAGCATCGTAGCGTCAGCTCGTAGCGCTGCCCGTCGGTTTCACCGGTGCGAAGGCAACGCCCGACACCAGCACCCGCATCACGCGCAGCGAGCGCACCCGTCCGTCCCAGGAGATCCGAGGCAACGCCCGCAGATTGGTGCGCCCTTGCGCATCCACGATACCCGGGATGGTCGATACCGCGCTGGCAAAGCCCGCCTCTTCCGCCATCACGACGTGGCTGCGCCGGAATGAGGACCGATCGCCGAACGGATATGCCAGGTGCCTGACCTCACGGCGAAACGCGGCTTCCGCCACCGCCTTGCCCATCGTCATCTCGCGCAGCGCCGCCGCATCCTTCATGTTGGCGAGGTTGGGATAGTTCACGGTCGCACTGCCGATCGTGACCAGCGGATCGGCAGCCAGCCTCGCCAGATCCTCCCAATCCATCGACGCCTCGCGCGAGAGTGCAGCGAGATCGATGCTGTAGCGTGTGCAGAGATCGGCAATCGCGGCCGAGAGATCCGCCGGCGGCAGCGAGCGCAGCCAACCCTCGAGATGCCAAAACAGTGCCTGTTTCTCGGCATTATCAGTGATGGTGAAGCGCTGTTCCCTGTCGCCCATCATCAGGCTGATCCGGCTCTCGCGCGCGATCACCTGCTCAAGCCCAAGCCACCACGCTTCTCCAACGCCGTCGGGAAAGGCGGTCGGAACATAGAGCGTGAACGGCACGGCGTGGCGCGCCAGCACCGGATAGGCAAAGCTGATGAGGTCCTTGGGCGCGCCATCGAAGGTGAGTGCCACGAAGCGCCGCTTCTCCGGCAGTGTCACCGCGCGCCGGCAAACCTCGTCCATACCGAGAAACTCATAGTCCCAGCGCTTCAGCGCGCGAATGGCACGATCGAGGAATTGTGGCGTGATCTCGTGTTCGCGCAGCGGCTGGAACGCGCCGCTTCGCCGCGGCCGCACGTGCTCGAAGCGCAGGATGGCGCCCGCGCCGCGGCTGCGCAGCAAGGGCCGGCCCGAGAACCAGGCCAGTTCGAGCCGCAACCGCTGCAGCCATCTGCCGTCGGATGCCAATACCCACCTTCGCCTTTGCCGGCAGCCTGTTCCCTGCCCCATTGTCATTACCCTTTGTTGACATTTATTTGCAAAGGTCGGCCACAGGCCGAAATACGTATTTTTCGCTTTCTCGACAGGTTTCGCGCATGACCATGGCTGCGGCGATGCAAAGCCGGACGGCGGAATCGCCAGCGCGGTCCAAAGCCAGCCGTATTGCGCATGTCGATATCGTCGCCGATCTCGGTGAAGCCGAGAGAGTCTGGCGCGCTCTCGAGGAGCCCGGCCACCTCTTCACGCCCTATCAGCGGTTCGATCTCCTGGGCACCTGGCAACGATCGGTCGGGGAGCACGAAGGCGCCCGCCCCTTCATCGTGATCGCGCGCGATGCCGAGCAGAACCCGCTCGCGCTGCTTCCGCTGGCATTGCGCCGAGGTCACGGCGTGCGCACGGCCTGCTTCATGGGCGGCAAGCATACGACCTTCAACATGGGACTGTGGAACGCCGAGTTCGCAGCACAAGCCGTCGCTAGCGACCTCGACGCACTGATCGCACCGCTGCGCAACCGGGTCGACGTCCTCGCGCTGACGCAGCAACCGAAGCGCTGGCACGATCAGCAAAATCCGTTCGCATTCCTGCCGCAGCAGAGCGCAATCAACGGCTGCCCGGTACTGGTCATGGAGCCAGGCGGCCCGCCCACTTCGCGGATCAGCAATTCCTTCCGCCGCCGGCTCAAGAGCAAGGAGAAGAAGCTCCAGGCGCTTGCCGGCTACCGCTATCACCTCGCCACATCGGACGCGGACGTCACCCGCCTGCTCGACTGGTTCTTCCGCGTCAAACCGGCGCGAATGGCTGAGCAGAAGCTGCCCAACGTCTTCGCCGAGCCCGTCGTCGAGAAATTCATCCGCAGCGCCTGCCTGGCACCGCGCGGCGAAGGGCACGTCATCGACATTCATGCGCTGGAATGCGACGATGAGGTGATCGCGATCTTCGCCGGCGTTGCCGACGGCCAGCGCTTCTCGATGATGTTCAACACCTACACGATGTCGGAGCACGCCCGCTACAGCCCGGGCCTGATCCTGGTGCGCTACATCATCGACCGCTACGGCGAGCGCGGCTACCGCTCCCTCGACCTCGGCATCGGATCGGACGACTACAAGCGCATGTTCTGCAAGGATGACGAGGACATCTTCGACAGCTTCGTGCCCCTGACCCCGCGCGGCAGGCTCGCGGCCGCGGCAATGTCCTCGATCAGCCACGGCAAGCGCCTGGTGAAGCAGAACCAGATGCTGTTCGACCTGGCCCGACGGCTAAGGCAGGCGTTCGGTTAGCGACGAATTGTCGTAGGGTGGGCAAAGCGAAGCGTGCCCACGTTCTGCGTGCGATCGGAGAGAGATGGTGGGCACGGCCAAGCGCGCCTTTGCCCACTCTACGATTCCGAAGTCGCGGAGACGTCCACCCTCTCCCGCCAAGGAGAGGTAAGATCACTTATGCCGCCACCACGCGCGCAGTTTGACCGGCGTTCGATGGCTGCACGGGCCGGCTCAACATCGTCACCTCGCTGAAGCCGACCGCTTTGAGCTGTTCGCACATGAGCGTGCGCGCATCAGCCTCCATCGACGCGTCGGGGACCACGACAGCGCGGGCATTCGTCGTCAAGAGTTCCGCCGGCAATTCGGAAGCGCCACCGGCGTCGAGCAGCACGTAATCGTAAGCGCGCAGCAACGCATCGATTGCGAGCGTCACCCGCGGCGACTGGAGCAGGCTTTGGTCGAAGCCTGGACGACCGGCCAGGACGAGATGCAGCCGCGAGAATTTGTCGCGCGTAATGATCTGCGCGAACGAGGCCTGCCCCTGCATCAGTTCGGCGAGACCGGGCGACACCGGATCGACCGACACCGCGGCGATCGTCAGCGAGGATGCGGCGAGATCGACCACGACGACGCGCGCCTCGCGTGCCAGATGCCGTGCGAGCGTCAGCGCCGACAGCGTGATCGCCTCGCCCGATGCGGTGCCGAGCACGGTGACCTTCTTCGCAGCTGCACCGGCAGCCCTCAGGCTCTCGGCCAGTTGTCCGATTTCGGCCAATTCGCTGACGTCGGCATCATCAGTCATCTCCGGCTGGAGCGGTGCCGCAACCGTCTCCACCGGATCGACAACAGGCTCGCGACGAACCGGAGCGGGGGCGAGCGTCGCGACGGCGCGCGGCGCGGTCTGGCGCAGCAACTCGCCGGTGACGACAACACCAGAGGACAGCAGCAGCGTCGCGAGCGTCGCGATCAGTACGATCGGAAGCTTCTTCGGATAGGCCGGCGTATTCGAGACAATGCCACGCGAGATGATGCGGCCCTCGGTCGGCGCGGTGTCGATGGTTTCGCGGGTATTGGCCTCGCGATATTTGGCAAGATAGGTCTCGAGCAGGTCGCGCTGCGCCTTGGCCTCGCGCTCGAGCGCCCGCAACTGAACGTCCTGGCCGTTGGTCGAGGTCGCCTGCTTCTTGAGCTGCTCGAGGCTCGTGGTCAGGCCGTCGACCCGGCCGCCGGCGATCCGCGCATCGTTTTCAAGCGAGCGCGAGATTTTTGCCGCCTCGTCGCGGATCTGACCATCGAGATCGCTCAGCTGCGCTTTCAGTTCCTTGATGCGCGGATGATTGCCGAGCAGCGTGGACGACTGCTCGGCAAGCTGGGCGCGCAGCGTTACACGCTGTTCCGACAAGCGCCGCATCAGCTCGGAGTTCACGACCTCGGACGCCTCGATCGGCTTGCCGCTCTGGAGCATCTCGCGGATCAGCCGCGCCTTGGACTCGGCGTCGGCCCTCAGCGCGCGCGCATTGTTGAGCTGGGTGTTGACCTCGCCCATCTGCTGGTTCGACAGCGTGGTGTTGTTGGTACCGACGAACAGTGACGATTTGGATCGAAAGTCCTCGACCTTGGCTTCGGCCTCGGAGACCTTTTTGCGCAGGTTCTCGATCTCGCCCGCCAGCCACTGGCTGGCGTTGCGCGCCTGGTCCTGTCGCGCATTCTGCTGGAGCACGAGATAGCCGTCGGCGATCGAATTGGCGACGCGCGCGGCGAGCTCGGGATCCTGCGACTGGAATTCGACGACGATCACGCGCGACTTGTCGACGGCGTAGGCCTGAAGGCGATCATAATACGCATCGAGCACGCGCTCTTCCGGTGTCATCGAGAACGGGTCGCGGCCGACGCCGACCAGCGCCGCGAGCGATTTCAGCGGCGAGATGCCTTGCAAGACCGGGTCGAATTCCGGCCGTTCGGCCAGCTTGTTCTTCTTGATGATCTCGCGCGCGAGATCGCGCGACAGCACAAGCTGCACCTGGCTGGTGACGGCCTCGGGGTCGAGTGCCTGCCGCTCCTCCGTGCTGCGATCGCTGCTCGGCCGCAGGAAGACGTTCTCGCGGCCGTCGATCAGGATGCGCGATTCGGATTTGTAGCGCGGCGTGATGAGATTGACGATCGCGACGGAGGCGACGAGGGCCAACACCGTCGGCACGATGACCCAGCCGCGCTTGCGCGCGAGCGCGCCGCCGAGCGCATGCAGATCGACGTCACCGGATTCGGCTGGCGCCTGCCTTGCAACGATCGGCGCCGGCTTGGCTTCGACCCGGGGCTTGGTGTTCGAAACGGCTCGCTCGATGACGGCCTTGTCCTTGCCGGCACGCCAGAACGCTAAACGCATCGAACACTCCCGCAGGGCAAGCCACTCGTGTACCTCAATGAGCCCGATTACACTCCATTAAGGTTGCCGCTGGGTTAATCCCGACCTCTGGCATGCAACGCAGAAGCGTTCGTCACCGTTTGTTAACCACGAGAGGTCCTTAATCGCATCGATATTTCGAGAAACTTTGTCCAGTTTCGCGCGCTGGTTTTGATCATGCCTCCCTCTCCTGACCGGCCGCTTCGCATTCTGCACGCCGTACGCGCGCCCGTCGGAGGCATCTTCCGGCACATCCTCGACGTCGCCAACGGTCAGGTCGACCGCGGCCATCACGTCGGGATTCTCGCCGACAGCCTCACCGGTGGCGAGCGCGCGGACAAGGCGCTGGCCGAACTTGCGCCGCGGTTGAAGCTCGGCGTGCATCGGATGGCGATCCGCCGGGAACCCTCGGTGGAGGATTTTCTGGTTTGGTTGCGCATGCGCCGCCTGATTGCCGCGCTCAAGCCCGACGTCTTGCACGGCCACGGCGCCAAGGCCGGCGCTTTCGTTCGCGCGCGGCGCCGCGCTGACGACACCATTCGCATCTACACGCCCCATGGCGGCTCGCTGCACTATCCGCTCAACACCTTGAAGGGGGAATTTTACGCGCGCCTCGAACGCTCGCTGATGGACGCGACGGATCTGTTCCTGTTCGAGAGCGCTTTTGCGCGCGACACCTACCAGCGCATCGTCGGTACGCCCAAGGGCGTGGTGCATTGCGTCTTCAACGGCGTGACGCCGGAAGAGTTCGAACCCGTCGCTATCGCCGATGACGCTACCGACCTCTGCTATGTCGGCGAGTTCAGGCACATCAAGGGCGCGGACCTCCTGGTCGACGCGGTGGCGCGGCTGCGCGAGAGCGGCAGGCAAGTCACGCTGACGCTTGGCGGCGACGGTGAGGAGACCGCGGCGCTGAAGGCGCAGGTCGAGCGGCTCGGCCTGAAGGAGGCGATCCGCTTCATCGGCCACGTCAAGGCGCGTTACGGCTTTTCCAAGGGGCGACTGCTGGTCGTCCCCTCGCGCGGCGATTCCATGCCCTATGTTGTCATCGAGGCCGGTGCGGCCGGCATTCCCATGATCGCAGCGCGCGTCGGCGGCATCCCGGAGATTTTCGGGCCCGACAGTCCGGCGCTGTTCGCCGCCAGCAACGCCGAAGCCATGGCTGAGGCGATCGCGGCCGCGCTGGACGACGCGCAGGCCACCGCGCAGCGCGCATCGATCTTGCGCGAGCGCATCTCGGCGCATTTCTCCCAGCAGGCGATGGTCGAAGGTGTGCTCGCGGGCTACCGCGATGCATTTGCCAATCATTAACCACCCTTAAGCCGGCTTTAGAGAATCTTCCGATTTGTCCGATAATCGACGTGCCAGGGGATTGGAAGCCCGGGGCGCCAAGCCGTGCCGCGAGTTTTTGGAATGGACGTAGACGCCCGTGGAACCGCTCAACGCACGCTCGATGCTCGATGCCGCGACCAGCGCCGCGGCCCGGCCTGCCGGGACTAATTTCGTGGAACGCCGCCGCCGGCTCACGCCGGCTGCGCTCGAGATCGTCAATCAGAAAGTCGCCCGCGCCTATTCGCCGATCGTGATTGCCGGCGTCGTGCGCGCCATCGACTTCGTGCTGCTCATCGTGGTGGGCATCGCCGTCTATGTCGGCTACGTCATGCCGCACAACGGCTTCAGCTGGGTCTATCCGTTAGAGATCGTCGCTGTCGCAGTCGCAGCCGTGGTCTGCTTCCAGGCCGCGGACATCTACCAGGTGCAGCTGTTCCGCGGCCAACTCCGGCAGATGACCCGGATGATCTCGTCCTGGTCGTTCGTCTTCCTGCTGTTCATCGGCGTCTCCTTCTTCGCCAAGTTCGGCAGCGAGGTCTCGCGGCTATGGCTCGCCGCCTTCTATTTCCTTGGCCTCGCCGCGCTGATCGCCCAGCGCCTCATCCTTCGTTCGCTGGTGCGCAGCTGGGCGCGCCAGGGCCGGCTCGATCGCCGCACCATCATCGTCGGCTCCGACAGCAACGGCGAGCAGCTGGTCGAGGCGCTGAAGGCACAGGAGGATTCCGACATCCACGTGCTCGGCGTGTTCGATGACCGCAACGACAGCCGCGCGCTCGATACCTGCGCCGGCGCGCGCAAGCTCGGCAAGGTCGACGACATCGTCGAATTCGCCCGGCGCACCCGCGTCGATCTCGTGTTGTTCGCGCTGCCCATTTCGGCGGAGACGCGCATCCTGGAGATGCTGAGGAAGCTCTGGGTGTTGCCGGTCGACATCCGTCTCTCCGCGCACACCAACAAGCTGCGCTTCCGGCCCCGTTCCTATTCCTATCTCGGCGAGGTGCCGACGCTCGACGTGTTCGAGGCACCAATCACCGATTGGGATCTGGTGATGAAATGGCTGTTCGACCGCGTCGTCGGCAGCCTCGCATTGCTTGCGGCCCTTCCCGTGATGGCGCTGGTGGCGCTGGCGGTGAAGCTCGACAGCCCCGGTCCCGTCCTGTTCCGCCAGAAGCGGTTCGGCTTCAACAATGAGCGCATCGACGTCTATAAATTCCGCTCGATGTATCACCACCAGGCCGACCCGACGGCCTCGAAGGTCGTGACCAAGAACGATCCGCGCGTCACCCGCGTCGGCCGCTTCATCCGCAAAACCAGCCTCGACGAGCTGCCGCAGCTCTTCAACGTGGTGTTTTCGGGCAATCTTTCCCTGGTCGGCCCGCGTCCACACGCGGTGCAGGGCAAGCTTCAGAGCCGGCTGTTCGACGAGGCCGTCGACGGCTATTTTGCCCGCCACCGCGTCAAGCCCGGCATCACCGGCTGGGCTCAGATCAACGGCTGGCGCGGCGAGATCGACAATGAAGAGAAGATCCAGAAGCGCGTCGAGTTCGACCTCTACTACATCGAGAACTGGTCGGTGCTGTTCGACCTCGTCATTCTGCTGAAAACGCCGCTCTCGCTGCTGACCAAGAACGAGAACGCGTATTGAGTTTCCGTCATGCCCCGGCTTGACCGGGGCATCCAGTACGCCGAGGCGCCAGCCGTTTTCCGCAACAGGCGCCGCAGAGTACTGGATCGCCCGGTCAAGCCGGGCGATGACAGCGGTATTTGTGGCGTGAGATTTGCGTGAGCGAGTGATGGCGTATGCGGCAACTGCCGGTGGAATGAACGTAGCCGCACCGGCTGCGCCCGGCGTGCTTGCCCTCCAGCGCGCGCTGGTCTGGCTGGTCGGCGCCTCGGGCGCAATCGTCTTCATCGAGCCGAGCCCTTACGAGATCGCGACGCTGCTCGCCACCGTCGCCTTCTTTGCCACCGGCCTGCGCCTGCGGCTCGTGCTGATGCCGCTGGTGCTGGCCCTGGTGCTGCTCAATGTCGGCTACACCGTCGGCGCGATCCCGCTGCTCGACCAGTCGGAGGTCGCAAGCTGGATCGCGACCTCCTGGTACATGGCCGTCACCGTGGTGTTCTTTGCCATGGTCATTTCCGAGGACACGGCGGCGCGGCTCGACATGCTGCGCCGTGGCCTCGTGGTCGGCGCGATGATCGCCTCGCTCTCGGCTATATCAGGCTATTTCAACCTGGTCCCCGGCGGCCACGATCTGTTGACGCTCTACGAGCGCGCTCGCGGCACGTTCAAGGACCCGAACGTGCTTGGCGCGTTCCTGATCCTGCCGGCGCTGTTTGCACTTCAGAGCGTGGTCTCGGACAAGCTCGCCAAGGCGTTCCGCAACGCCATCGCCTTCGCCATTATGTCGCTGGCGATCCTGCTCGCCTTTTCCCGCGCCGCCTGGGGCGGGCTGATCCTGACCTCGGCCTTCATGCTGGCACTGATGGTGCTGACCAGCCGCAGCAATGCCGAGCGCTCACGCATCATCGTCATGGCGATCGTCGCGGTCGTGCTGGGCCTGGCGCTGATCGCGGTGCTGCTGTCGTTCGATTCCGTCGCCGAGATGTTCAAGCAGCGCGCGAGCTTCGACCAGAGCTATGACGAGGGCCGCTTCGGCCGGTTCGGCCGCCACATCCTCGGTGCGGAGATGGCGCTCGACCTGCCGTTCGGCATCGGCCCCCTGCAATTCCACCGCTACTTCCCCGAAGACACCCACAACTCCTACCTGAACGCCTTCATGTCCGGCGGCTGGCTCTCCGGCGTCTGCTATCCGGCGCTGGTCTTCACCACCGTCATCACTGGCTTGCGCCACATCTTCGTCCGCGTGCCCTGGCAGCGCGCTTACCTCGCGGTGTTCTCCGCCTTCGTCGGCACCGTCGGCGAAAGTTTCGTGATCGACACCGACCACTGGCGCCATTTCTGGATGATGCTGGGCGCGATGTGGGGCATGATCGCGGCCGCACAGGCCTACAAGGTCAGGTCCGGCGAGGATGCTTCTTCAGCTTGAGATCGGGCCGCTGCTCCGGCGGCGTATCAAGCAGGCCCTTCAATGCTGCGGTCGCTGCGACCACGCCCTCGTAGCCCTCATTGGCAAAACGCAGCAGCAGGCGCAGCTCCTCGTCGGTATAGGCGCTGAAGACCTTCTCCATCGCCTGCTGCATCGGCACATAGAGCTGGCCGATCCTCTTCGCGGTCTCGGGCACGACGGCGATGAAAACCTTGCGACGATCGGCCTCGTCACGCTCGCGTCGCACGAACCCTGCCTTCTCGAGCCGATCGACCACGCCGGTGATGGCGCCCGTCGTGAGCCCCGTCACCTCGGCAAGCCTGCCCGCGGTCACGCGCCCCTCGAGATAGAGAATGTCCATGCATTCGAGGTCGGAATTGGCGATTCCGGCCACGTTCGCAACGGCTTGCCCATAGAGCACGCCCTGCGCGGACGACCGTCGCATCGCCTCTTCCAATTCTCCCAGCAACGCCGCGCGCGCCTTTGCCCTTGACAAGGCCCACCTCATATCTTAGCCGATATATATCTTAGCCACTAAGAGATTTAGTGACCTTAATTTCTCCTAGCACCACGGAAACCTCGGGAGCAAGCCAATGCCTCACCGTCCCCGCAAGGCCCTCATCATCGGCGCCGGCATTGCCGGGCCCGTCGCTGCGATCCTGCTGCGCCGCGCCGGCATCGAATCCGCGGTCTACGAAGCCTGGCCCTACTCCAAGGGCATCGGCGGCGGCCTCCAGATCGCGCCGAACGGCATGCATGTCATGGACGAGATCGGGCTTGCCGGCGAGCTGATCAGCCGCGGCTCGATCGCGGAATCCTTCGACTTCTATTCGCAAGACGGCCGACGGCTCGGCTCGATCAACCGCGACATGGCGCGGCGGTTCGGCCAACCCGCCGTGAACGTCTGCCGCGCCTCGCTGAACGAGATGCTGATCGACAAGGCCTGGTGCACGTGCGCTTCGCTCTATTTCGACAAGCGCCTGATCAAGATCGAGGATCGCGGCGACCAGCCCATCATCGCCTATTTCGCCGACGGCACCACCGCGGAGGGCGATTTTCTGATCGGCGCCGACGGCGTGCATTCGATCACGCGGCGCCAGGTTGTGCCTGATGGTCCCAAACCCTTCAACACCGGACTGATCGGCTTCGGTGGCTTCGTCCCTCATTCGGCCCTCGGCGGCAGGGCGATCGGCGGGCGTGTCGAGACCACGTTCGGACAGAGCGGCTTCTTCGGCTACGGCTATTGCAGCCCGGATCCCAAGGACGGCGCAATGTGGTGGAGCACGCAGCCCGCGCACGGCATGGATGCCGCGATGTTTCGCGCGCTCGACGCACAGGCGCTGAAGCAGCATCTGCGCGGCTTCCATCAGGGCTGGCACGATCCGATCCCTGGGATCATCGAGGCGGCCGAGAACATTGTGGTCACCGACACGTTCGACGTCGCAACCTTGCCGACCTGGTCACGCAAGCGATCGCTGCTGATCGGCGACGCCGCCCATGCAACCAGCCCGCATGCCGGACAGGGCGCCTCGCTCGCGCTGGAAGATGCGATGCGGCTCGCCCGGCTGATGCAGGAGGGTCAGGAGTTGACGGCGACCTTCCAGGCCTTCGAAGCCGAACGTCGGCCGCGCGCGGAAAAGATCGTCGCCATCGCCCGGCGCAACGGCAACAACAAACGCGAGTTCAGCGCCGCCGGCGCGTGGCTGAGAAATCAGATGATCAAACTTCTGTTGCCACTGGGCTCGAAGGGCATGGATTTCATGTACGCCTATGACGCGAGGGCAGCGTAGAGACAATTTCAGTGCCGTAGGGTGGGCAAAGCGCAGCGTGCCCACCACCGAGAGATGGTGGGCACGGCGCGATGCGCCTTTGCCCACCCTACGAGAGCCGGGCTAGCTCTCCACCTCAAACCTCAGCCCTGCGTGCTCCTGCAGCCGCCTGATCAGCTTGCGCTGCATCGCCGCGCCCGGTGTCCAGAGGCCGGCCGGAACGTCAGGCGCATCGCGCAGCAGGCAGACCGCGCATTCCGAGATCATCCTGGCCGTCGACGCGTAGCCGGGATCGAGGTCGCCCTTGACCGCCGCGCGAACCTGGCGGCCATCGGGCGCGATCGCGATATAGAGCAGATCGTAATGACCGTTGTCGCGCTCTTCCTTCGACGGTCCCTCGCCGGGCTTGAGCGCTTCGGGCCCGGTCTTTTCGCTGTTGGCGGCCATGACGCGCTTGGCGTTGGCCTGCCCTTCGTCCCCCGGACCCGTCAGCACCATCTCGTCGTAGACAAAGTCCCTGCCGTACGGAAATCCCATCAGCATGTTGGAGCGATGGACGTTGCGTGTGTTCAGCGTCGCCATCGCGAACGGGGCGGACCAGGATTGCAGATCCTCCTCGAAAACAGGCCGGTTGCCACGCGGCTGCTTCGGCCCTTCGAAGCCGGGCGTAAATGCGAAAGGATCCTTGAGGATCGACACCAGGCTGAGATCCTGCGCAACCGCTTCGAAGGTGACCCTTGCGCTCGCGGAGGTGCCGCCGGAGAACTTCCAGCTGAGGTCGCGGACGCGCCCTTTGACGCGCGGCGCCGGCGCACCGAACACGCGCCTTGCTTCCTCCTGCACGAAGAACGCGCCGAGCTCGAACGGCATGGAATCGAAGCCGCAGGAGAACATGATGCGCGCACCGCTCGCTTTGGCGGCCGCCTCGTGCCGGTCGATCATCTGCTTGAGCCAGATCGGCTCGCCGCAGAGATCCATGTAGTCGGTGCCCGAGGCGACGCAGGCGGCAAGCAGATCGGCCCCATAAAGCTGATAGGGACCGACCGTGGTGACGATGAGCTTCGCCTGATCGACCATCGCCCGCAACGACGCCGGATCGGCCACGTCCGCGACGATCAGCGGCGTGTCAGTGGGCGCGCCGATCGTATCGCGAACGGAGGCAAGCTTGTCCCTGCTGCGCCCCGCGAGCGCCCATGTCGGCGCGCCGTCACCCACGTAATGCGCAGCGAGATACTCGGCCACAAGCCGGCCGGTGTATCCGGTCGCACCGTAGACGACGATGTCGAACTTCGCGGACACGGACCTTAAGCTTCCACCTCAAACCTCAGCCCTGCATGCTCCTGCAGCCGCCTGATCAGCTTGTGCTGCATCGCTGCGCCCGGTGTCCAGAAGCCGGATGCGACGTCAGTCGCGTCACGCAGCATGCAGATCGCGCATTCGGAGATCATCTTCGAGGTCGAGCCATAGCCGGGATCTCGGTCGCCGGTCACACCGGCGCGAACCATGCGGCCGTCGGGCGCGATCGCGACATAAAGCAAATTGAAGAGCCCGTTCTCGCGCTCCTCCTTCGATGGCCCCTCGCCCGGCTTCGGCGCGCTCGGGCCGGTCTTCTCGGCGTTCGCCGCCATCACGCGCTTGGCGTTGGCCTCGCCCTTCTCGCCGGGACCGGTCAGGACCATCTCGTCATAGACGAAGTCCTGGCCGTAGGGAAAGCCCATCAGCATGTTGGAGCGATGGACGTTGCGGGTGTTGATCAGCGCCATCATGAACGGCGCGGCCCAGGAGTTCAGATCCTCCTCGATCAGCGGCTTGTTGCCCCTCGGCTGCTTCGGACCGGTGAAGCCAGGCGTCAATGCGAACGGATCGTTCAGGATCGCGACGAGGCTGATGTCCTTGGCGACAGCATCGAAGGTCGCCTTGGCGCTCGCGGCAGTGCCGCCCGAGAGCGTGCCGCGCATGTCGCGCACGCGGCCTTTCACGCGCGGGGCCGGAGCGCCGAACACGCGCTTGGCCTCTTCCTGCACGAAGAACGTACCGAGCTCGAACGGCACGGAGTCGAAGCCGCAGGAGAACACGATGCGCGCGCCGCTCGCCTTCGCAGCCGCCTCGTATTTGTCAATCATCTGCCGCATCCAGATCGGCTCGCCGCAGAGATCGAAATAGTCCGTACCCGTGGCGACGCAGGTCGCCAGCAGCGCCTCGCCGTAGAGCTGATACGGGCCAACCGACGTGATGACAGATCTCGTCTGCTCCGCCATCGCCTTCAGCGAGGCAGCATCGGACGCATCCGCAACGATCAGTGGCGTGTCGGCGGGCGCGCCGATCGCATCGCGCACGGATTTCAGCTTGTCGAGGCTGCGTCCAGCCATCGCCCATTTGAGCTGCTTGTCGTTCTTGTAATGCGCCGCCAAATATTCGGCCACGAGCTGGCCGGTGAAACCGGTCGCGCCGTAGACGACGATGTCGAATTTCGCAGAGCTCATGACTGGCCTTTACTTCTTTGCGTAGCTCACGCCCATGCCGGCGCGGACGTCGCTTTGAATTCCATAGGGCGGGATCGGATAGCGCAGACCGTTTTTGGCCAGCGCCTTCATGCCTTCGATTGCCTTGGCGAGATGATGCGGCTTCAGCGCCATCAGCATCTCCTCATCAGGCACGCCGCCATAGCGCCGTTCGGCATAGCATGGCAAGGACAGGCTGGGCTCGCCTGATTTCAGCGCCCGCCCCCAGGAATCCGCGCACGCAGTCTCCCCGACCACCCCCCATTCGAACTTCTTGTAGCCGGTATATTGCAGCCCGTTGATCAGGATGATCATCTGGCCGGGCGTGGCGTAGACGAGGCAGATGTCGGGCGGATCGAGCCGGCCGCTTGCGAGCGGGCTGACCGCGAGCGCCTGATACTGACCGAACGGGACCACGTCCAGTGCCTCCTGGCGCTTGCGCGCATCCTCCGCGGTGCCATGCCAGACCCCGACATAGTTTTCGCCGGCGAGCCATTTCTCGTCCTGAGGGCTAAGGCCGATCACCGCGCGGCACTGGTTGCCGACGAGATCGTCGCCGGTGATGCCCACGGTCCAGCCGAGCCGCGAGGCCATGCTGACGATCTGGTCGGTGGTGTGGATCGCAGTCGGCCGCCGGATCTTCGGGATCGCTTCCATGTCTTCGGCACGCGCGAACAGCTTCATGCCGATCACCGTGGTCTTCAGCCGCAACAGATTGTTGAGATCGGCGACGAGACCGGCAAGATCGATCCTGTCTGCACTCTGCTGTTGCATTGGAAGCCTCCCGACGGGTCGTTTGCGTTTCTGCGCTCTGTTCTAGTCCTTCGCAGGTCCCGGAAGCAACTCGCTGGTCCGGCCCATGAGGCGGTAGGCCAGAAGGCCGATCCATTCGCGCACCGCCACATCGGTGCGGCCGAGACCGTCCGCGCTGATATTGGTGAAAGAAAACAAATCGTCGGGCCCGCCCATCCGCCAGTCGACGGGATAGGCCTCGACGTCAAATCCGGCCTTGCGGAAAATGCCCATCGAACGCGGCATGTGAAAAGCCGAAGTGACCAGCAGCCAACGCTCGCCTGGCTTCGGCTGCACCAGGCGCTTCGTGAAGATCGCGTTCTCGTAAGTGTTGCGCGAGTTCCGCTCCACGACCAGGCGCTCTTTCGGAATGCCGATGCCCTCGAGGATCGGCACCGAATAGTCGGCCTCTCTGGCGTCGGTCGAGACCAGGTTCGCTGAGCCTCCCGTGAAGACGATACGCGCCTTCGGATAACGGCGTGCGAGCTCGGCCTGCGCCAACAAGCGATCGGCCGCATGCGCGACCACCGGGGTGCGATGCGCCGCCGACAGATCGGTATCGACGGAGCCGCCCAGCACGATGATGCCGTCGGGCGCGCCGCGCGATGGATCCCACGGCGGAAAGCGCGATTCCAGCGGATAGAGCAGGAGATTGCCGAGCGGCGAAAATGCCGCGAGCGCGAGCAGGACCAGCGTGGACACGGCCAGCTTGCGGCCGAACCGGGCAAAGCGCGTTGCCATCAGCACGACCGCGATGATCCCGAGCTCGACCAGAAGATTGAGCGGCAGCACCGCGGCCCCAAGCGTCTTGGAAAGAACGAAGAACAGAAGAAACCTCGCTGAAATGATCGTAGCTGTGCCACGCGGGCTTGACCCGCCCGCTTGTCTTCAGAAATCTTCTTGGAAGAGGATCGATTGCCGGGTCAAGCCCGGCCATTGCAAGTTCTCAAGCGCTTTCGAATGACAACGACTGGACCCCGCAAATGACCCATCACCACCTGCATGCGAGCGCCGAAACCTGCCATTGGGGCTTCTTCGAAGCCAGCCTCAAGCCCGTCCTCACTGTCGCAAGCGGCGACGAGGTCACGGTCGACACCATCAGCGGCGGGCCCGAAGTGATCCCGGACCGCAGCCGGTTTCACGTTCCGCCCGAGATGGCCGAGGTGCATGCGAAATCCGATCGGATGGTGCCAGGTCACATTCTCACCGGGCCGATCGCCGTCGGCGGTGCCGAACCCGGCGACGTCCTCCAGGTCGATATCCTGGACGTCAAGCTTCGGCAGGATTGGGGCTGGAATCTGATCAAGCCGCTCGCCGGCACCCTGCCCGACGATTTCCACGAGACCCGACTTCTCAACATCCCGCTGGACCGGGCGCGGATGGTCGGCCGTATGCCTTGGGGCCTCGACCTGCCCCTGAAGCCGTTTTTCGGCGTGATGGGCGTTTCGCCGCCCGCCGGCTGGGGCCGCATCTCCTCGCTCGTCCCGCGCGCCATGGGCGGCAACCTCGACAACAAGGAGCTCGGCGCCGGCGCGACGCTCTATCTGCCGGTGTTCGTCCCGGGTGCGATGTTCTCCTGCGGCGACGGCCATGGCGTGCAGGGCGACGGCGAGGTCTGCGTCACCGCGATCGAGACCGCGCTCTCGGGCCGTTTCCGGCTGACACTGCGCAAGGATTTGCGGTTCACCTATCCGCGCGCGGAGACGCCGACCCACTACATCACCATGGCGATGGACCCCGACCTCGACCAATGCGCGGTCCGCGCGCTGCGCGACATGATCGCGCTGCTCGGCGAAACGCGAAACCTCTCGCGCGAGGACGCCTACACGCTGTGCAGCCTCGCGGCCGATCTGCGGGTGACCCAGACCGTCAACGGCTCCAAGGGCATCCATTGCATGATCGAAAAAGCGATCGTGCACGGCTGAGCCCGGCCGCAACCTCCTGCCCTGCCGACACCATGCGCTGCCCGGCAACCCGTGCGGTGCGCTGGCGCTCGTCAATTTTTCTGAGCGATTCCAATACGCTGCGCCACCGATAAAGCCCGGATTTGACTTCCACCCTCGAACCTAAATAGAGTCTTAATCGTTACTTTTATGTACCCGAGTAAGAGGCTAGCGTTCGGGCCATGGCCACCGAAAAAGCCGAGACTGACCGCATTCCCGTAACCTTGGCGCTCTCGACCATCACCTATCTGGAAAAACTGGTGAGACAGGGCACCCACGGCACCAGCGTTCCCGGCGTCGCACGGACATTGATCGAGGAGGGCATCCGTCTCGCCATCAAGGACGGGCTTTTGTCGATCCGCGACAATGGCAGGACGTGAACGCGCGACGAGCGTGAAGCGGACGGATCTCGAGCTGCTGATGGCCGGATGTCGCAACCTGGGACCGTTACAAATGCCTGTGCTCTCTCCGACCTGGACCGTTGAACGAATTGAACTGCTGAAGCAACACTTCGAGGCTGGCCTGTCCTGCCGCGAGATCGCGGCCGACATCGGGGTCAGCCGCAACGCCGTGATCGGCAAGCTGTCGCGCCTCAATCTCACGCGCGGCCGCACGCTCGACGAGCGCAGGCTGCAGGACCGAACGCCCGTCCCGCGCCCGCCCAAAGCGGTGCCTCGCCTGCAATTTGAAATGCTCGCCACGATCTACGGCGAAGCAGACGCGGCAGGGGTGACCGGGCCGATCGACGACGCCAACCGTTGCTCATTGATGGAGCTCGATGCGAATCGCTGCCGCTGGCCGATCTCCACGCCCGGCGCGGCGGATTTCTGCTTCTGCGGCAACGCCGCGCACGAGGGCCAGCCTTATTGCATCGGCCACAGCCGCCTCGCCTACCGTCCGAACTCCCGCGCCCGCGTCATGCGCGGCTGAGGCGAGTCCTACCCTCTCCCCACAACAAAAAACCTCCGGCAGGGCACTACCGGAGGTTTCTGGAGGCTTAGCGTGAAGCTAAGAGCCGTGACTTTCGAAATCGGCTGAGAGCTATATAGCTTAGTAACTCAGGTAAGTAAATAAGATTGGTGACGCTTGAATCGCATAGCTCGTCTTCGCCGTCCGCGCAGGTGATTTCTGATTTTTGAAATCAGCCTTGACCAAGAAAAAAGCCCCGGCGGTCGCCCGCCGAGGCTCTCCGATCGATTGACGCGATCGATGATCAGAAGTTGCGCTGGGCGCGCAGCATCATGGTGAACGAGTCCTGGTCCTTCAGCTCGTACACAGCGGCCGGCTTGGCGGCGCTGGCAATCGCCGGAGCGTTGACGAAACCAGAGTACTTCTGGTCCAGGCGCGACCAGCTCAGGTCAGCCGTGAACGCCAGGTTCTTGACCGGAGTCCACACGGTGTTCACACCGACGACACCGAAGTTGAAGTCGGGGTTACAGGTCGAACCGGCCACGGCGATGGTAGCGAAGTTGGCGCAGATCATGGACTTGCCCGCCGAGCCGTAGCTCAGCGAACCATAACCACCATAGACGGCGCTCGCCCAATTCGGGCTCCAGTTGTGGGTATAACCACCGCGGACGCCCCAGGTCTTCACGGTATCGATGCCGGTACCGGTTCCGAAGACGCCGTCAGCAAGACCGGCAAAGCCGATGCTCTGATACGCCGAGCTGCTGCCGCCGAACATGAAGAAGGCTTGCGGGAACAGGCTCTGGAAGTTGTAGCGGGTCGCACCATCCGTATAGACGGCCTGCAGGTTGATCACGTCACCCGCACCGGTCGGGATGTTCTTGATCGACAACGAACCCTGCACAGCCCAACCCCACTTGTCGCTGGGATGACCGCTGGTTTCCGTCGCGCCGTAATAGGCCGCATGCATGTCATGCGCCGCGACCGAGATCTGAGCCAGACCCCAGGCCTGGTCGACACGGACCGCACCGGTGATGTCGGGTGAACGTGTTCCACCCCAATCGTTGGCGCCATAGACGCCGGTCACGAACTGGGCGGCCGTGCCCGACGAGACGTTCCAGAGATTCGACTGGCCGTTCGACGCCGTCGTCTCTTCCTCCAACGCGATCGAACCGGTGATGCCCTGGCCGAAGTCAGCCGTGTAGGCAACCTGGTTGATGCCGTTGACGTGGTTGGAGCCGCCCGGAAGGGTGTCGGGGCCACCCGCCACATAGCTCTGCCACGGGGCATCGAAGATCGAGACGGTGCGACCGAAGGTGAAGCCGGCAAACTGGATGAACGCGTGGTAGAGGCCGAGCGCAGCCGAGCTGGACGAGATCGCCGACGGGTTGCTGCCGGTGACGTCGGACGAACTATAGGTGAAGACCATGTCGGCATAGGTTCGCACGACGCCGTATTCGGTCGCGGTGCGCGTATCGACGTTGAGGTCCATACGAGCGCGGGCGAGATAGTAGTTGGTCAGACGGTTGTTCGACCCACCGTTCGCAGAGCTGGTGCTCTTGTTGAAATCATAGTCGCCACCACCGCCGAGAACAGCGTCAGCGCGGACGTAACCACCGAACTTGATGCAGGTGTCGGTGCCCGGCATGTAGTAGAAACCCGCACCGTACAGCGAGCAGATCTTCACGTATTCGACTGCCTTGGCCTTGACCGGAAGATCAGCCGCCTGAGCTCCACCGACGGCGATCAGACCCGCCGCAGTGCCGAGCAAAAGGCTCTTCACCACTTTCATTTAAAACCTCCAAGTTGCTCATTTTACGGAGATCGGACCGCATGGCCCCCCACATCCCCGTCTCTTCATCAAATCCGCTCGGCCGCTTCGCGCTTTCGGACGCACCCGCGAAAGACGCGAGGGACGTGAGCGAACCACCTGCAACGGGACGATCGAGAACCCCCCACCGTCACGGATCAATATGCCTGCGCCGTTCCGTTAATCAAAATAGTTTATTAGATCAGCTTTGTTGTTTCACTAACCCTGTGTCTGCGGCGCAACACCGCCCCAGGGCCAAAATGCTGACCGGCTCATATTTGTAGTTTCCGTGACACAATTACCCTGCTCTGCACTTGCGTCAGGGCAGACTTGCGTGGACTATGCGGCCGCGAAGACTGGCGAGAATGAATCAGTTTGCGGGAGTGACGCGGTGTCAGCGACGAGGAAAGAAGGGGCGCGCCTCCGCTCCGCCGGCAATCTCGATATCATCAGGCGATTTACCTGGGAGATATCCTCGATCAACATGTACCTGGAGGAGCTGCGTCAGTTCTGGGCCAGGACGCTCGGCATCAGCGGACCGCAATGGCTGATCCTGATGGCGATTTCCGACCTCGACAAGAACGACGGCGTGCCCATCAACGTGGTCTCCAAGCTGCTTCACGTCGACCCGTCCTTCGTCACCACCCAGTCCAAGCTTCTCGAGAAAAAGGGCCTGCTGCGTCGCCGCCCCTCGCCAACGGATGCCCGCGTGGTGCGGCTGTCGCTGGTCGAGAAAACGCAGAAACACATCGCGAGCCTCAACGAGCAGTACAAGACGATTCGCGAATTCGTCTTCCAGGAATTCGACGAGAACGAGCTGACGGAATTCACCGCCAAACTCGCGACGCTGAAGAGCCGGCTCGAGAAGGCCTGCGTCAGGATCTCCCTGGACCTTTAAGGCTTCTCGGCCTGAAGGCCGCTCAGATCCGCTTCCCGGCGGCCCCGAGCTGGGATTCGAGCCAGTCGAAGATGTATTCGTTGGCAAGGCTCGGATTGTCGGCATGTGCCTGTGCCGCGCCGGTCTCCGCTGCGGTGAACACCTTCAGCACGATGTCCGAGCTACCGAGGCGGGATTTCTGCACGATCTGCTGCGCACGATCGGCCTCGAGCCAGCCGTCCTCGCCCAGCGTGATCAGCACCGGGCATTCGGCGCTTGACGCCATCAGCGGCGCATGCGGCACCGGAACGATGCTGAGGTCCCTCATGGCAAAACGGCTGGCAAAGAACGACCGCTCGTGCAGATCCCACAGACCGCCATCGCAGACGGCCGCGGCAAATCGCGGCTCCTGCAACACCGCGCGCGCGACGAACGACGAGCCCCACCCGTCGGCCACGATCGCAACGCGATCGAAATCGACATCGCTGCGCAGCTCCAAATAATCCATGGCGCTGGTGATCGAGCTCTCGATGTCCCGACGCTGCAGCAGCACGTCCACGTAATCGTCGCGCTCGACGCCGAGCAGATCGAGGGCCAGCATCGCAAATCCGCGCTCGCGCGCATGCGGCGCAAGCTTGACCAGGAATTCCTCCTTGCGATGCCCGGGCTCACCGATGCAAATCACGGTCGGAGCGCGGCCGTTCGCCGCGGGCGCGGGCAGGAAATAGCCCTGCAATGAATGCCCTTCCCCCCAGGGGATTGTCACGACCTCGCCGGCGGGCCCGCGCGCCGCGAGGAAACGGCGGGCGCATTCCTGCATCGCGAGCACCGCGACCCAGCGGCGCTCGTCGGCGGGATCGAGCGGCATCGCGGCTGCACCGTAATAATTCATCGCGCGCAGCCAATTGCGTTGCGCGGTGACCCTGTGGCCTTCGGCGAAGGCCGCCTCGGCACGATGCCTGTTGGCCTGGGCCAGCTTCTTCCACTCGCGATGCCAGGACTGTTCGTCGCCGTGCTTGAGCCGCCGTGCGATCATCAAGCATTCGGCGATGGTGGCGCCACCCTCTTGTGCCGCGGTCAGCAAGCGGGTGAACTCAGCGGAGATATCTTCTCTCTCCGGGCAGAGGATGAAGTCGTCGGAGAGGCATGCGGGTATCATCGGAGCGACGCTCTGTCGTGGCATTACTCCTGATTCACTAAACTATTTTGGTTCCCCGACCAAGCAGCGCTGCGCCGAATGAGACCTATTCAAGATCACCATCGCTTGAACGCGGGAATATCCTTGCATGCGTGACTTTCGGTCTCGCCATGACGTCGTCAGGATGAGCAAGGGGCGCCGGCAAATGTCCGTCTTCTGCTGCTCGGCAAGTTCATCGCGAAAACGCTTCAGATGATCCTCGATCGAGACGTCGGCGACATGGGTGGTTACGCGCAGGCCCTGCGGCAGCTTCTCAACCTCGCAAAGCCGCTTGGTCTCGGCCATCGCAGCTTCCGAGACGTCGCACATCGCGACGTTGCAGCCTTCGGCCACGAGCTGCCGCGCGAGCTCCCGGCCCATGCCCGTGCCGCCACCGGTGATGACGGCGATCTTTCCAGCAAATTCCTTCATGGGACTTTCGGCCCTCCCCTTTGTTTTTCTTCTGTTGACCTTCCAGCGATGCACGGAGCCGGCGCGAACTGTAGCAGCGCCTTGGGCGCGCTGTCACGGATCGCGCGACGCCGCCGGCGGCGCGTGCCGCAGCATGAGCCACACGTCATCGTGGTCTCACCGAAGATGGTTCGTTCGTCGCTCATTGGCACCGCAACCGCGGTCAGTTGATGAAACGGTTGCACCTTATTGAGCCCGGGGCCGCGTCTGCCAGATCGGCACGCCGTCGACTGGTGGGGTTCGCGCGCCGCCGAAGTGCTTATTCCGCAGCTTGAAAATGACCGTTGCCGCGGTCGTGTCTGGTGGTGACGCGTGGCGTCACGAATCAGCGCGTTTCTCCCCTGATTCCTTTGGGTTCCCCGTATTTGTCCGGCTTCGATTAAGGGACAAATTTTTTACAATCCGAATCGTCAAATGGGGCATTGGGGCGAGCAGGCCCAGCCAGCGTGTCGTTTCCGACACAGGCTGTGGCACTCGGCTTGCATCCTCCTCGTGGTCGAAACTGCCGATGAGGTGACTGGAATGTTCATAACCGTCGTTGCCGTGCTCTGCCGGCTTGGCGCTGCTGCCTCGGGCAGCTGTGTCGAGGAAATCGTGACCGACAGCAACATGACGCCCGACATGTCGATGATGGCATGTGCGGTCGGTGCGCAGGCCCCGCTTGCAAAATGGATGGACGAGCATCCGATCTATCGCGCAAATTGGCGCCTTGAGCGCTACAAATGCGTGCCGGGTCACTACGAGATCAAGGGCCGCGCCTAAGGCCCCGCAAAACCGCTGATATCGAGGAGACGCCCGCGGAGCCGCATTGTCCCTCCATGCGGGCACCACCGACGCAAGGTCTCACGCGAGGCCGCGCGCAGCGTGACATCGGTCACGCTCTTTCCTTAAGCCACCGCCCCCAAAATCATCGCACGCGCCCGCCGGCCCTCCGGCGTCGGCATCAGCGCGTAATTGTGCGGCTGGTCACGCCACAGATGCAACTCGACCGGCACACCAGCTGCCCGTGCTCGTACCGCGAGATCGACGCTGTCGGGGTAGAGCAGATCGCGCGTGCCCGAAAAGATCGTCATCGGCGCCAGCGCGCGGAACGCGCCATTGAGCGGGCTGACGAAGGGATGGCCGACATCGAGCTCGCCGGCATAGAGCCGCGCGGCCTCGATCATGCCAGGAATATCCTGGATCGGATCGCGCACGGCGATCTCCGCTTGCTCGGGGCGGCCGAGCGAGGCGTCGGCGGCCGGCGAGATCAGCATCAGCCGGTTCGGCTGGCGATGGCCGCGGTCGCGCAACCATTGGCACGCTGCAAGCGCAAGACCCGCCCCGGCCGAATTGCCCACCACCGTGACCTTTGCCTCCCCCGCATCCTCCAGCAGCATCCGCAACAGCTCGGCGGTTGCAGGCACGACATCCTTCGCAGTGGCGCGCGGCGCCAGCGGATAAATCGGTACGACGCAGACGACGTCCGCCTCGCGTGTCATCTGGCCGACAAAGCGCCAATGCGCCGGCACGATCTCGTTGATGTAGCCGCCGCCATGCAGGAACATGACGAAATTGCAGCCCTCATGTCCCGACGACGGCGCGGTATAATAGACCGGCCATCCGCCCATCTTGGTCAGCATCGCATCGACGCCGCGCCCCAAGCCCGTCGGCTCGAACGATGCAGGCTCCAGCGCGAGCTTCTGCACATGGGCCTGCACGGCCTCCGCGGAGGCGAGCTGCTGCTTGTAGGGAAGCTGCCGCAGCAGCAGGTTGAACAGCCGGCTCTGCAGGCTCGGCGCGGGATCGCGGCCGGCCGGCGGACTGAACCCGCAACCCACCGGGCAAAACTGCAAGGCCGACACGATCCTGGCAACGCTCATGGCCACATCCCATCTGGCTCGTCCGAGGCGGCGACAAAGAGGCTTGCTGACCCGCCGCCCCTCGGCAATATAATGCGAGCATTCACTCGCTTTTCCTACTCGCATTCAGATCACAAGCCCGTGGGCCGCAAGCCGCCGACGAAACCCCGAAAAAGCGCTACGCAGCAGCGATCCCGCGCCACGGTCGATGCGCTGGTCGAGGCGACCGCTCGCATTCTGGTCAAGGACGGTTTCGAGAAGACCAGCACCAACCGCATCGCCGAAATCGCCGGCGTCAGCATCGGCTCGCTCTATCAATATTTCCCGAGCAAGGAGGCGCTCGTCGCCGCCGTGATCGATCGTCACAACGAGGAGATCATGGCGATCGTCCGTGCAGCGCTCATCGAGGTTGCCGATATGCCGATCGAGAAAGCCGTGCGCCGCCTCGTCACCGTTGCGATCGAAGCGCACCGCATCAACCCCAAACTGCATCGCGTGCTCGCCGAGCAGATCCCGCGCGCGGGCAAGCTCGACGTCGAAGCCTTCAACCGCGAGGTCCACACCCTCATGCGCGCCTATCTCGACAACCACCGCAAGGAGATGCGCAGGATCGACCTCGATATCGCGACCTTCATCTGCGTCAGCACCATCGAAGCCGTCGCGCACAACACGGTGCTGAACCAGGCCGAGACGCTGCCGGACCGGATCGTGCGGACGCTGGTGGATGAGACGACGCGGATGGTGGTGGGATATCTGCGGCTCCCGCCTAGCTAGATCAGCCCCGGCGCCGGACGTCATTGAACCGAGGCCGCGATCGATTCGCGGGCGACCGGGACGGCACGCCGCACCCCGTTACCGAACTGTCGCGATTCAAGAACCCGTGCGCATGCCACGCAAGGGATTGAATCCCGCGCGAAAGGTAATTACCTGATAAAATCAGATGATTAAGTCACCAGAATGGAAGGCGATCGCCATCGCGGCGACGGTTGCGGGCATCTCGATGTCGCTTTTGGCCGTCGACGCAGCGCTGGACCTGAACGTCGGTGGGCTGACCAAACGCCTGGAGAGTGCGCAAGCTTCCATCGTGGACACGATGGGGCAATATCAGCTCGCGTTCGCCGTTCCGACCTGGGCTCTTGGCAAGCCTGCTGCGGACCAGCCGTGTCCGCGCGACCGATGCCGATGACCAACCGCTGACGTCGGATTGTTCGGAGCACAGGAGATCGCTTGCCGATCCCGCGATCGCGCAAGCATTTTGGCCCTTCTCTGAAGAAAATGGTCGGAGCGAGAGGATTTGAACCTCCGACCCCTAGTCTCCCAGACTAGTGCGCTAACCGGGCTGCGCCACGCTCCGAACGTCGTTCCATTAGCTAGGATCGGCGCGATGCGCAAGGCGAGCCGCAGCATTTTGGTGTCGTCGCCCAAAGCCCCGGAACTGCCCACAAAGCCGAGGAAAAGCCTGTCAGCCGTCCTTCAGCGCCTGATCCAGCATGTCCCGGCAGGCCACGAGGTCGGCGAGCACCCGACCCAGCCGTTCCCGGTCCAGCGCGCTGGGCCCCGCCGGCGCGGCGGGCGTGCCGCCCTTGCGGAAGGTGGTGAGGATTTCCTCGTCGTCGACCTCGGTGAAGCGGAAGTCGATGCCCTCCTCCTCGTCACCCTGATAGTCGTCATCGTCGGCATCGGTGATGCCCTTGATGGGCGGCTCCTCGTCCGGCTCCATCAGGCTGGCGCCGATGGCGTCCTCGATCGCCCCGAACGAGACTGCGGCTGCGCCGTCGGCCAGGCCCTGCACCGATTTGACACCGTGCTCCTTCAGGATCCGCTGCACCCCGCGAATGGTGTAGCCCTCGCCGTAAAGCAGGCGGCGGATGCCCTTGAGCAGGTCGACATCGTCTGGGCGATAATAGCGGCGGCCGCCGCTGCGCTTCATCGGCTTGATCTGGGAGAAGCGGGTCTCCCAGAACCGCAGCACGTGCTGCGGAATATCGAGTTCCTGCGCTACTTCGCTGATGGTTCGGAACGCATCCGGCGCCTTGTCCAAATGCCAATCCTTATCCGTTGGGCGGTTACGCCTCGGGTTGAGCCTTGCTGGCATCGCCGTTGGTGCGGTGCTGGGCGTTGATCCGCTGCTTCAGGATCGCCGACGGCTTGAACACCATCACCCGCCGCGGCGAGATCGGCACCTCGGTGCCGGTCTTCGGATTACGGCCGATACGCTGGCCCTTCTTGCGGACCATGAAGGAGCCGAACGAGGACAGCTTCACCGTCTCGCCCTTTTCAAGGCAATCGGTGATCTCCTTCAGCACGAGTTCCACGAAGGCAGACGATTCCGTCCGCGATAGGCCCACCTTCTGGTAGACGGCCTCGCAGAGATCCACACGCGTTACGGTTTTGCTTTGATCGGTCATCGCCCTGCCCCACATCACGGCGAACAATTGTTGTCTGAAATTATGAGCTTACGATACGCCGGTCAACACCGCTCATCAATGCAAACGCATCGATATTAGGCGCAGATTCCGGCAAAACTTTATCTGATGTGGCTTTACCAGCGCACCAGCGCGGAGCCCCAGGTGAAGCCGCCGCCCATGGCTTCCAGGAGAACCATGTCGCCGCGCTTGATGCGGCCATCCTTGCGCGCCACCGCCAGCGCCAGCGGTATTGAGGCTGCCGAGGTGTTGCCGTGGCGGTCGACCGTCAAGACCACCTTCTCCGGCGCGATATGGAGCTTGTGGGCGGAAGCATCGATGATTCGCTTGTTGGCCTGGTGCGGCACGAACCAGTCGATGCTGTCGGCATTGAGCCCGGTTGCCTGGAAGGCGTCGACGATCACGTCGGTGATCATGCCGACCGCATGCTTGAAGACCTCGCGGCCCTCCATGCGCAGGTGACCGACCGTCTGGGTCGAGGACGGCCCGCCGTCGACGAACAGCTTGGCCTTGTGCCGGCCGTCGGAGCGCAGATGCGTCGTCACCACGCCACGGTCGGTGGCAGCCTTGCCCGGCTGCTCCTGCGCCTCCAGCACGACCGCGCCGGCGCCGTCGCCGAACAGCACGCAGGTGCCGCGGTCGTTCCAGTCGAGGATGCGCGAGAAGGTCTCGGCGCCGATCACCAGCGCGCGCTTGTAGGCGCCGGTGCGCAGGAAATTGTCGGCGGTCGCCAGCGCAAATACGAAGCCCGAGCACACCGCCTGCAGGTCGAAGGCCGCGCCGTGGTTGATGCCAAGCGCGTGCTGGACGGCGACGGCCGTTGCGGGGAAGGTGTTGTCAGGCGTCGAGGTCGCGAGCACGATCAGCTCGATCGACTGCGCATCCACGCCGGCATCGGCGAGCGCGGCCTGCGCCGCCTTGATCGCAAGATGCGAGGTGAATTCGCCCTCGGCGGCAATGTGCCGTTCGCGAATACCGGTGCGTTGCACGATCCATTCGTCGGACGTGTCGATACGCGCCGCCAACTGGGCGTTGGTCACCACCTGCTCCGGCAAATAAGAGCCGCAGCCGAGCACGACCGAACGAATCTGAGTCACGAAACAGCCTCCTGCGCGGTCTGCACGGAATTGAGTGCACCACCCTCGCGGTTGAGCATCTGATTGATCTTGTTCAGGAGATCGTAGTGAGCCATCTCATAGCCAACATCGATCGCATAGGCAAAGCCTTCGGCGTTGATTCCGCCGTGGCTCTTGACCACCAGTCCGTTGAGACCCAGCAACACGCCGCCATTCGACTTGTTCGGGTCCATCTTGTCGCGCAGGGCCTGGAAGGCATTGCGGGCAAACAGATAGCCGAGCTTGGCCAGCCAGCTCCGCTGAATCTCGTGACGGAGTAAGTCCGCCATCTGGCGCGCGGTTCCTTCGGCGGCCTTGAGCGCGATATTTCCGCTGTAGCCCTCGGTCACGATCACATCGGCCATGCCCTTGCCGATGCCGTCCCCCTCGACGAAGCCGATATATTCGAGTTCCGGCAGGTCCATCGCGCGCAGCATCTCGGCGGCCTCGCGGATCTCCTCGTGCCCCTTGATCTCCTCGGTCCCGATATTGAGCAGGCCGACCGTAGGGCGCTTCTTGTCGAACACCACGCTCACCATGGCTGCGCCCATCACCGCGAGCGCCACCAGATGGCGCGCATCGCCGCCGATGGTGGCGCCGAGATCGAGCACGACAGTCTGGCCGCGCGTGGTCGGCCATATCGCTGAAATGGCCGGGCGGTCGATGCCAGGCAGCGTGCGCAGATGGAACCGGGCCATCGCCATCAACGCGCCGGTGTTGCCGGCCGAGACCGCGACATCGGCCTCCCCCTTCTTCACCGCATCGATGGCGAGCCACATCGAGGAGGTTTTGCGGCCGCGCCGCAGGGCCTGGCTCGGTTTGTCCGAGCCGCTGACGGCAACGTCGGTGTGAATGATCCTCGAGACGGCCTTGAGCTGCGGATGCCGGTCGAGCTCGGGCTCGATCCTGGCGCGGTCCCCGACCAGCAGGAATTCGGTGTCCCGATGCCTCGCGAGGGAAATGGCTGCGCCTGGAATGACCACGGCAGCGCCGTCGTCGCCCCCCATGGCGTCCAGCGCGATGCGAACCTTGCTTGGCATAAAAGTCCCGGAAAACCTGGTCTGGTACGGTCCTGAACGGACGGGCCGCAAAATGGGTTCGCCATGGACATGGCGACCGGCCAAGCGCCACGCCGCACCCGGACCGGGGCGCGACAATAGCGTTTTGTTATCCCGAAACAACCTCTTGCCCCCAGCCTTTTGGACTAAGGGCGATCTGATCTCGGGCGCTCGAATTCACAGAAATATCATAATAATCAAATGGATGATGCGGACTTTCAAACCGGTCCGGCAAGGACCTCACACGACGCAGGACAGCGGTCTTACGGGGAATGCCCAGCTATTTGCGCTTCTTCTTGCCCTGCTTGTTGTCCTGGAGCGCCTTCAGCGCCGCGAACGGATGGTCCTCGGGATCAGGCGCGGCGACCTCTGCCTCAAACACGGCACCCGGCTTGCGGGGGTATGGATCGATCGCCAGGAACAGCGCATCGGTCGCAATCCGGCCGAGGTCGATGATGCCGTTGACGATCGCCTCGGGCGGATCGGCGACATCAGGCGGCCCCTCGTCGTCCTGCCCTTCCTCGATCAGATCCTCCAGCCGCCGCGTCTCGGCCTCCGGGGCAAAGGTCAGATCGACCTCCTCGTCAATCTCGCTCTCGATCGGATCGAGCGTGACAACGCAGTTCTGACCGATCCGGGCGCGCACCCGGCCCGTGACCTGGACCCGGCCGCCGCTCTTCGGCTCGACGTCGAAATCGGCATGGGCCGACAGAACGTCGCGCAGCCCCGCGACATCGGCCATGGCCTGGCGTTCCGCCGCCGAGGCTTCGAGCTCACGGTGAAGCCCCGTATCGGGAATTTGCGCCACTGTTATGGGTGAACGCCAGGGATCGGGCCCGGACCCGGTCATCGATCGGTTCATGACGTCTCATCCTCCCGAAGCGGCGCGCGAAATTTGAAGGAGCCTTGCAACAGGGCGGAATCGCCGGCCTGGCCGAGATCGGCATCAGCCGCCGCCGCGTAGCCGGCGAGCCGCCGCGCCTGATCCAGCCCTGAGCCATTCAAGATATTCTTGCAGACCGCCTGCGCCAGCGCCTCCGTGCCTGCCTCGATCGCCTGGTCGTAAGCCTGGACCCGGCCGTAAAACGCCTCGCCGAAGGCCCGCATTCGCTTCGGAACGGATTGGTCGCCCACGCCCATCTCGCGCAGATTGTCGTCCATATCCTCGCAAAAGCGGTCGAACAGGGCCTGCGACAACTCCGCACCGCCCTGGACGACAGCCCGCAGCCGCCGCAGCAACAGCCAGAGGTGCAGGAGTAACAGGTCGAAACGGCCGTTAACCGTATCAGGCACGCCCAAGTCCCGGTAAAATATGGGTTCTCGCGCCTGCGTCACGATCATGCCATAGATGGCTTCAATGGTGCCGGCCGGGGCGAGCCGGGGTTTCCTGAAGTGATTGAACGGCCAAAGCATTGTGGTTTCCGCAAGCGGGCGCGCGCGAGTTGCATTCAGACGCCCAGCCCGGTACTTCAGCGCCTCGCGCGACGCAAGGGGACGGAATCAGTTCCGCTATGACGATAACGAACCAGACCAGCCTGCGCGCAACCCGGCGGCGCGGCCTTAACGCATGCTGGCGCGGCCTGCGCATGCTCGCGGCCGTGACCCTGGTTGGCGCCGCGCTCGCAGGCTGCACCGGCGAGCAGTTCCAGAAGGGCTACATCCTGCCGCCGGGTGCGCTCGAGCAGATTCCGATCGGCGCGAGCCAGGACCAGGTGCTGATCGTGATGGGCACCCCCTCCACCGTCGCGACCCTGGACGGCGAGGTGTTCTATTATATCTCGCAGCGCTCGGAGCGCCCCGTCGCCTTCATGAATCAGAAGGTGGTCGACCAGCGCGTGATCGCGATCTATTTCGACAAGAACCGGCGCGTGCGCCGGCTTGCGAATTACGGCCTGCAGGACGGCAAGATCTTCGACTCCATCAGCCGGACCACGCCGACCTCGGGCCAGGAGATGAGCTACCTCACGCCGCTGTTCAAGCTGCTCAGCTTCAACTGAGATCGAGCTGATCTGTCTGCCTGCGGCGTCGTGACGCTCTCCGCACGACGCGCAGCGTCGCCCGCGACTTGCCGTTGCGCACCAGGTTCCCTACGCTCCCAGCAAAACAAGAAGCCGGGAGTGGATTCGTGCCCAAGAGACTTCAGAACAGATTGTTGTCCCGTCGTCGCGTGCTTGCGGGGGCCGCGGGCCTCTCGGCCGCAGCGATCCTGCCGCGATCCAGCCTCGCCGACTGGAAGCCGACCGAGAACGTCCGCATCATCGTGCCGGCCGCGGCCGGCGGCTCGACCGACGTAATGGGCCGGCTCCTGGCTGCGCATCTGCAAACCGCCTGGGGCCAATCGGCCGTGGTGGAAAACCGCTCCGGCGGCGGCGGCACGATCGGGACCGCCGAGGCCGTGCGCGCCAAGCCGGATGGTCACACCATCCTGATCGGCAACCCCGGCCCGAACGCGATCGCCTACAGCATCTTCAAAAACCTCACCTACAAGCCGGACCAGCTCCAGCCGGTCTCCAACATGATCCGGATCCCCAACATCGCGTCGGCGCATCCGAAGACCGGCATCAAGTCGGTTTCTGAGCTGATCGCCTATCTGAAGGCCAATCCGGACAAGCTGAGCTACGCCTCATCAGGCGTCGGCCAGAGCCCCCACCTCACCGGCGCCTGGTTCCTCCAGCTCACCGGGCTGAAGATGACGCACATTCCGTTCCGCGGCGCCGGCCCCGCGCTCCAGGCCGCGCTCGCCGGTGACATCCAGGTCCTGTTCGACAATCTCTATCCGAGCCTGCCGCAGGTGCAGAACGGCACGCTCAACGGCCTCTGCGTCACCACGACAGAACGCAGCGAGCTCGCACCAAACTTGCCGACCATGCGCGAGAGCGCGCCGGAGCTTGCGAATTTCGACGTGTCGTCCTGGTTCGCGGTGTTTCTGCCGAAAGGCGTGCCTGCGCCCGTGCTCGAGGCGCTCAATCTCCAGGTCAAGGCGATGCTGGAGCGCGACGACATCAGGAAGAACATCGCCGCCATGGGGGCGCGCGCCGACTACGGCACGCCGCAGCAGTTCGCGGACTTCGTGGAGGCCGAGACGAAGAAATTCGCCGGCATCATCCAGAAGGAAGGATTGCAAATGGACGTGCAGTGACGCTTCGCTGCGCTCGTAATGACGGGATGAGAGATATCGCCGACCGAACAAAAGCGCCACGGGGTTTTGTCTCGTGTGGTTTGCGCCGCTCAGTGCGCCAACACGCCCCCTCCGACAAAAAGTGAAAAACAACCCCATGCACAGTAGAGGCACCTCGCAGCCTGGCACGGTGTCCATGCGATCAAGCTATTGCCGCGTCGAGGAAATGTGCGGCAAGGTTGGCCAACGCGCAGAAATCGCCCAGCAATTGCAGTTCGAGGTCAGGAAATATTCGTATTTTACGAATTTCCATTGACGCGTCGGGCAAAACAGCGTTCCTGCTTCGCACGGGGCGTGCCGATCGCCACACCGGTGAGCGTCCCGTTTATGTGCATCGGGCCATACAGTTCACCATAGGTATTGCATCCAAACACGCGATGGGCCCGGTACAGTTCGGACATGTCGCGATCGCATTGATGCTCGACGCCCAAGCGCCTCTGAACGGACTCGAAACCGATGTAGAGAGAGACCTCCCCGATTTCTTCCTGGATTTGCGCGAAAAGATCGCTGGTCGGATCGATCGGGTCACGCAGCGTGGCCACTGTAAACACGAGGCCTTTGTCAATGGCGGCGGCGAAATGTAGCGTGCCGTCCGCATCGACCCGGCGTATCGAGCGCGCGTAATACGCATCGCCGATCCGTACGAGCACTGGATGGGATGCAAATGCAGTCACATCGAGTACGCCGCCGGCGAGGCCGGCCATGCGAGAATACTCGGCTGCTGCGGGCTCGGCATTCAATTCGCTGACAGTGCGTCGATCTGGATCAGCCTCCGTTACGACCATCTTTTCCGTGCTGGGCTCGCAAGTGTCGCAAGAGAAGATGAGGAACGGCAGCGACGTCCTAAACACAAGGAGCACCGCCGCATCTGTATGGGCGCGGCCCCCGAAGTAGACCCAGCTACGCTCAAATCGCAGGCCATCTGCGGCCGAGCCGCCAACCAACGGGATATGATCAAGCGAGGCATGCACCGCGGCCAATACGACTTCTTCCCGCTGGCACATGCCATCGATGAGCAAGAGCCCGAAACAGCGCTCGCCATCGGCATTGCCGTCTTGTCGGAAGAAGCGATGCCGAATATCTGGGCCAATAGTGCTGTTGTCTTCGATGCGAAAATCCGAGAGCCCCAGGATGGGGTGAGCAGTCACGTCGAAGTCGGCAGCGCTGAAGGCGAGCGCGACGATGCTGTTTTCATCCCATCCGTTCAGCGCAATCTCGCCGGCGGTCGTGCAACCGAAGACTGGCGTGCCAATGAAGCGGGCTGTCATTTCGGCCGCAAACCGTTGCGGGTCGTAACAAGGCGAAACAAACACGAGAACCGCTGCAAGCCCACTGGCCGGGAGAACGCTTGCCAGTTCCGCCGCCGCACCCGCGGGGGTAGACGCTTTCGTCTCGACCGCTACAACACCAGATGGGCATCGATTGAGCATCGGAGTGAGAAGCCTGACTGCTGAAGCGCGATGAATTCCGATTGAATCATCATCGCGCTTTGGTTCTCTGATTGAGCTTGATCCCTTCGAAAGGCGGCTACGAATGCGACCGTTCAGTTTACTCGTGTGGCAAGCAACTCGTGCAGGTTAGCGTCGAGCTGTGCGAGCATCTGCGGATCGGTGCCGAATAGACCCAGGTGCCCGTCGATGCTGGCCAGCGGGCGGAACTCGCTTCCCGGAATGAGCCGCTGCTCGGCCTCGCAATCGGCCGGCGGGAAGAACATGTCGTGACTGATCGGCATCACAAATGTCTTCGCCTTTATACGCCCGAGAGCAGCAGCAAGGTCGCCCTCGGCGTTGCGACTGACGTCGCCGCGCTGCCACTTCCACGCCATGGACAGCAGATTGTTCGGGTCCATCGGCGCGAAGTATCCGGTCATAAAGGTGTCGACAAAGGCCTCCACGGTTTCGAAACCCAGCGCCTTGTGCCTGTTGGCGCGGAAGAAGTCGGTGCTCCAACCCATCACGGTCCAGAGCTTCGCCTGTCGCTTGAGGCCCGCGGCAACGTCGGCCGGCGAGTCGTAGCGTCCTTCGCGGAAGCCCGGATCGGTCGTGATTGCCTCATTCAGTGTCTCTGCGAAGAGGAAGTCGTGCTCGGTATTCTTCGCCGTACCGGCGATCGGCGCCGCGCGCTTGACGAATTCCGGATAGCGCACGGCCCACTCGTAGGTCTGCTGCGCGCCCATCGAGCCGCCGACCACGAGTGCCAGGCTCTTAAGCCCGAAGTTTTCGGTCAACAGCCGATGCTGGGCGCGAACGTCGTCGGCGATGCGGATCTTTGGGAAATTTGGTCCAGCCATCGCCCCACTGGCGTTGTGCGGCGATGTCGACAATCCGCTGCCGATCTGGTTGACCACGATGATGAAGTACTTCGCAGGATCGAGCGCCCGGCCCGCGCCGATATAGGCCTGCTCCATGATCTTGCTCGTGCCCGAATACCAGGTGGGAACGAGAATGGCGTTATCCTTCGCAGCGTTGAGCGCGCCGTGTGTAGCGACGGCGAGTTTGCAGTTGGGAATGGTGCCGCCATCCTCGAGCGGCAGGTCGCCGATGTCGATCATCTCGTAGGGGCCGTGGCCTTCAGGCCCGTAATAGGGATTGTTGCTCATTTGAATTTTCCTTCGGACTGGAGTCAGTTCATCGCGAGACCGGGATAGCCGTTGGCGGCCAGCTCGTCGCATTGTCTGTTGTAGTTGCCGACGCCTCCGATATAGGACAACAGCCGGCGCGGCTTGCCGTCGACGTTGGAGCCCATGTACCAAGAGTCGGTTTTGATCACGAGCGTCGCGGCAGCGGTGTCGTCATGGTGCTTCACCCAATTGTCCTCGAACTCCCGCGTGGCCTCGATGGTTTGCTTGCCTTGCGTTCGCGCGTAGCCGATGCAGTCGGTGATCCAGTCAACTTGCTGCTGCAGACAAGTGGTCATGTTGCAGAGTGCCGCTGAAGGTGCGAGCGGCGCGCCTGTCGTAAACAAGTTCGGATAGCCATGGACCTGGAGGCCCATGGCGGTACGAATCTCCTGCTTCCATTGTTCCTTCAGCGAACGACCGTCGCGGCCGCGGAAGTCGATCCGGCTCAGCGCGCCGGATCCGGCGTCGAAACCGACAGCGAGGATAATGACGTCGACTTCGTGAACCTTACCGTCGGAGGTTTGGATACCCTCCGGTACGATGCACTCGATCGGCGTGGACCGGCAGTCGATTGCTTCGACGTTGTCCTGCAGATAGACCTCGAGATAGCCGTTCTCGAGCGGCACGCGATGCGTGCCGAAGCCATAGTCAGAAGGGATCAGGAGGTTGCACAGTTTCGGGTCGTTGCGCAGGCGCTCACGCATCTTGCCCCGTACGAAGTCGGACACGACGGCGCTGACCGATTCGTCGAAGAACATCTCCGGGAAGGTCGCGAGCCACATCGATAGCGAGCCTTCTTTCCAGAACTTTTCCAGCACTTCCGTGCGCTCTCCGGGCGTCAGCTCCGCCCAGGGACGGTTCTCGAAGTCGTAATGGAAGCCGGCGAAGGTCGAACGGACGCGCTTCTTCAGGTCGTGGAATTGACTGGCCCAAACGTCCCATTCGGCCTGGCTGTATCGCGGATTTTTCATCGGCACCACGTATTGCGGCGTCCGCACGAAGATCTTCATTTCGGCCACGTCTGAGGCGATGGTCTGGATGACCTGGATGCCGGTCGCACCGGTGCCGACCACCGCGACGCGCTTACCTTTGAGATCGACGCCGGCCTTCGGCCATCGTCCCGTATGGTGGATCTCACCTCGGAACGTCGACTGGCCGGGAAAGCGGTCGACGAGCGGGGCCGAGAGCATGCCGCAACAGGCGAGGACGTACTGAGTGTCGATCTTCTCGCCAGCGTCCGTCGTGACCGTCCAGCGGCCGTCCTTCTCGCGATAGTGCGCTGAGGCGATGCGGCTGTTGAATTGAATGTCCTTTTTCAAGTCGAGGTGATCCGCGACGAAGTTCAGCCAGCGTTCGGTCTCCGGCTGCGCGGGAAATCGTTCGCTCGGCTTCCAGGCCCTGTACAGATCTTCGGAGAACCAATATTGGTAGACCTCGACCTGGGAGTCGAAGCGCGCCCCCGGATAGCGATTCCAGTACCAGGTGCCCCCCACCCCCGATGCCGTATCGTAGGCGCGGACGTTCAGTCCCATTTCGCGCAGGCGATACAACTGATAGAGACCGGCGATACCGGCGCCAATGACCAGCGCGTCCAACCGCGTTGTCGGTGCGTCCGCACGCGACGCATGTGTCGGCTCCAACAAGGTGCCCATAACGTTTCCCCTCTTTTGTATCGGCCGCTTGAGCGACCGAATGACCATTCGGCGTGGGGAGGAACGTTAGAAGCGACGTGCAGCCTCGTCTTGAATGAACCGGTGAGTCTGTTGAAGGATCAGGTGAAGGAGCGCTAGCGAGAGCTGTCGTCCCTCAGGGCGGCCGGCGTCCGCCCCAGCCGTGCGCGCATGACGCGTGTCAAATGGGCCTGATCGGCGAAGCCACATTCCGACGCGATCGCCTTCAGCGGCAATCGACCAAGAGCCAGCATCTGCTGCGCTTTTTCGAGCCGGCGATCGACGACGTATTGGTGGGGGCTACTCTGAAACGAGGCGCGAAAGCGTTTCCCGAACGTCCATACGCCCATCGAGGCGACTTCGGCGAGTTCCTCGAGCGAGAGCGCCTGATCGATTCGGGCCTCGATGTAGTCGACGATGCGCTTGCGTGTTGCCGGCGGCAGCTCGCCCCTGCCCGACTTGTCGACAAACTGAACCGATGCAAAGTTGCGAAGCAGATTGACGACAAGCTGCGTGCTCAACGCGTCGACGTATAACGCACCGCCGATGCCCTTGCCGCCGGCTTCGCGAGATATGGCCTCGACGACTTCGGTCACGATCGAGCTTTGCGTGCGCAATATGTCGTGTAGCCGCACCGCAGCGATCGGTCGCTCGAGGACGTCGGCAGCCACGCGGGAAACCACGGCGTCCGAGAGATAAACATGCGAGACCTCAATCTGCTCGGTCCAGTGCCAGTGTGAGGCCTGCGAGCGCGTCAACAGCGAAACATCCCCCGGGTGACACTCAGTCCGGGTCCAGCGCCCCTCGAAACGCCGCTCCATCATAGTGCTGCCGCGCTTGTAAGAGACGATCATGAAATCGGCCATCGCGGGCACTGGGACGTCGAGACCACGATAGCGGTAAGTCCGCAGCTCAACACCCTTCCAGCCTTGACCGGTACTGCAGCGCAGCAGCTCGCCCGGTACCCACCGCGGAAGTTCTTCCGGTCGAATGAGCAGTGCCATGGGATTTTTCCATCGTCGCGGACTGACGGGCACCTGTACGAACTATTGTCAACAGCGGGTTTGTACGTGTCAAGCCGCCCTGAATGGGCGTGGCGCGCGCTCGCTGTATCCTCTGCACCGGGCGAGCCAACTTCAACGGCATGTGCACAAGCAGTTGCGGCAGATCCTTCCGGTTTTGGAAAGCAGCAATAGGCAGGAGACCTGCAGGCTTGAAACGCGACCAGGATATTGAGGTGACGGTGCTGGACTGTACCGCAATTCCCGTAATTCCGGCTTCATCCAGAAGGAGGGATTGCAGATAGACGTGCGGTACTCGGGTGGTCAACGCTGTGCCGCACCTCCGACCTGTTTCCGGTCAGGTCTTAGGCAGGCTCGGCCGACGGCTGCTGCACCAGAGCGGCAATCGCCGAAATCGAGTCCAGGCGCGTCAGGTCGAAACCGATGTCGGAGAAATTGATCCCGTAATCGGTCTCGATGCTCATGATCAGCTCGACCGCGTCGAGGGAATCGAGACGCCCGCTGGTGAACAGCAGATCGTCGTCACTGAGCGGCGACATATCGCCCTTCATGATGAGGCGCTGCGTGATGTAGTGCCGCATCCGCGATCTGACTTCAGGGCGCTCTGTCGTGGTCATGTCGTGACTCCCAGGAGATAGAACAGGAATTCGGCGCGTTGCCAGAGCGAGTGCTCACGGTCCAACGGTGCATCAAAGATGTGGATGAGACAGAAGAAGCCGGAGACCCACAGGCAAGGCAGCAAGCGGCCGCGCAGCCACCCTCTCGGGGCCGGCTGCGGTACGCGGCGCATCTGCGAGAGCCCCACGCTGACAGCCAGGACGAACGTGTAGAACGCGTGGGATTGTTCGCCGACCACGGCGCGCCAAAGCCCCATCTCACCGACGAAGTGAATGTCGCGAATGAAATGGAACAGCAAATTGCCGATGCAGGCCGCAGCAAAGGTGGCGAAGAACATGCGAAGCCGGCGATGGCCGCGGAAACAGCGCACGAAGGTCGGGTAGAAGAAGTGATCGACCAGCAATTCCTTGTAGTAGAAGTAATAGCGGTTCCAGAACTCGGCGAGCGTCGCCGACTGCAGGGGACGATAGGTGTTGCGCAACAGCCGAAAGCCGGCAAGCCGCGCCGTTGCGACGATGACGCCGCCGAACACGGTCATGCTCAGCAGGTCGTCGACAAAAAAGACCACAACGCTTGCCCACCCCACCAGGCGTGGCTGCGGATGACCGGCGAGATATTGCAGCAGATTGTCGTCGAACATCGGAAGCCGCAACTGACCCTGGACGAGTTCGCCGAAGCAGATCTTGCCGATCGCCAGGATCAGGACCCAGGCCGCAAGCTTGACGCCCTTGAGCTGCGTGACCGCGAGCTCCTCCGGCGTCTTGGCCTCGAAACGACGAAGATAGGACAGTCCTTTCCCGAATGGGGTCAGCGTTGCTCCCCAGAAGGGATGAAAGACGCCGAGGTGCTGCCACACCGGAACTCGCTCCTTGGCCGCGTCGACCAGACCGTAGGCGAGGAACCACAGATATGGCTGGAACGTCATCAGGAACGACCAGAGCAGAACACGCGGCGTGCCGGCCGTGAAACTGGCCTGCGTTACGACAACAAGCGCCAGGAAAGCGACCAACAGGCCGAGCGTCGGGCGGCGGAGCACGATGGCTCCCGCCCCCTGCATGGCCAGCAATACGGAGAACAGCGCGAACGTTACGGCCACCATGGCCGCCGACACCAATGGCTGATCGATCCGGTCCGCGACGCCTTCGTCGATTGCGAGCCGGGCGAGAAACGTGCGGTCGACCAGGAAGCCGCTGCGCCAAAGCAGGAGCAAGGTCGCGAGAAAAATCAGGAGGCGCCGGTATCGCCCGGCGTAGGCGCAGGCCAGCGCCAGACCGGCGGCCGAGAAGTCGATGCCGATCTGCCAGAACAGCAGCGCCAGCAGCCCGACCCCGCAGCAAAGCAACACGCGTCCATGCGCTTCCTGCACACCCGCCACAAGCGTCGGGTCACGATCGATTTGAGGGATCAGCCGCCACGACGGCTTCGCGAGCACACCCGTGGCCGCACCATCATAGGGCTGGCTCTCGACGCTCATCGGACAACGCGCGTGGACGCTGCGGGCTGTGGCATCTACGAGGCCCTTGCGACGGCTTCACCAAGCAGTGACGCCACCGAACGCCGGTCTGCCTTGCCATTGGCGTTGACGGGAATGTGTTCCAGCCAGATGAACCTGCCCGGCACCATGTAGGCGGGAAGATGCGCGGCGCAGTGCTGGCGCAGCTCGCTCTCCGGCAGTCTTGCACCCGCATAGGCAGCCAGCAGCCGGCTTGCACCGCCGGCATCCTGAAGCACCACGGCGAGCGCGCGCGTGACGCCCTTGCACGCGACGAGGGCGTGATCGATCTCCTCGAGCTCGACCCGGTAGCCCCGAAGCTTGACCTGATTGTCGGCCCGGCCACGAAAGCGGAGCACACCGGATCCAGCCTCGGCCTCGACGAGATCTCCGCTGCGATAAAGGATCGATCGGTAGCCCTCGATCAAAGGATCCTGACGGAAGCGGCGGGCCGTCTCTTGCGGATTGTTGATGTAGCCAAGCGCAACGCCCGGACCTCCCAGCCACAGCTCGCCCGCGGTGCCCGCGGGAACGGGCTTCATGTCTTCGTCCAGAATCCGGTAGCTGAAATTGGGGTTGAGCTTCCCGAGGGGAGCCAACCCGTCGGAGGTATCGAAGGTGGATTCGACGATCTCGAAACCGCTACAGATGCAGCTGGTTTCCGTGGGGCCGTAGCAATTGATCAGCTTCGCCTTGCCGGCAAACGCGTCATAGAACCGGCGAAGCCGCGCCAGCGGAAATCCCTCGCCGCCGAACATGAACCGGCTGACGCTTGGCAGCCAATCGGGACTCAGCAGGTGCATGGAGTCCAGGAACATGAACAGCGTCGGCACGGCGAAGAAGAACGTGCACTGATGCTTCGTGATCTCCGACACCAGCGCCGCGGGCGGACGTCCCTTCAGCGCGTCGAGCGCAACGATCGCCGCGCCGTTGAGCAATCCGGCGTAGATATCGAAGACCGAATTATCGAAGTAGATCGGATTGACGTTCGTCAGCCGGTCGCCGGGTCCGATGCCAAGATCGTGCTTCGCCCAATCGATCAGGTGCAGCACTCCTTGATGGGGGATGACCACGCCCTTCGGTTCACCGGTCGACCCCGACGTGAACATCACGTAGGCGGGATCAACCCCGGTGATCACAGCGGTTAGCGGCAGGTTCGAATCGTCAAGGCGCGACACAACATCGCGCAGGGCCGCGCGCGCATCGGCATCGCCGATCAATGCGCGGCTGCCAACTCCCTCGCGCACGCTGACGATCAGCGCCGGGCGGCATCGCTCCAGCATCAGTCGGGCGCGCTCCGCGGGAGCGGCCGGATCCAGGAACGCGTACGGCGCTCCGATCTTGATGCAAGCCATGGCGAGCGCATAAGCTTCGACCATCTTCGGCAGCTCGAGACAGACGACGGCGCCCTTGTCCACGCCCTGCGATGTCAGCCATCGCGCCAGCCGGTTTGCGAACTTGTTGAGCTCGGCAAAGGTGAGGCTGTCGCCTTCGCAGATCAGGGCGACGGCCTCCGGCGAGGCCGCGGCAACCGCTTCGAAATGCAGCGCCAGATTATGGGCGACCATCGCTATGCCTCGACCCGCTCATGGTTGGCAGCATCATCAGGCACGATCGACGGCGCCGGCATGATGGCGGCAAAATCGCGCTGGCTCAGTGCAATCACGGCCGCAGGCAATGTCTCCTGGCGGAATTGCCCTCGCAACGCATCGCTGAGCTCCATGCCGAGTTGCTGGAGGAACGCCGCGGCCATCGGGTCGGTCGCCAACGCCCTCCCCGCCCTGATCCAGGGTTCCGTTTGCGGGGCGAGGTCACGGCTCTTGCCGCGCGCAGAAGCAGCCTCGGGATCGACGCGCAGCACCGCATCGTACCGATACCGGGTCAGCTCGTAGCTCGATCCGCGCTTGAGCTGGATCTCGGCTCCCGAAATCTGCGGGATGAATTCGGGGATGCCTTTGAAGTACTCGGGGTGGATCACCAGTTCGCGATCCTGGGCGATCGCCAGCATGATCTTGCGCTCCAGCGATGCCGGGGTGACACCCGACGGGGCTTTTGCGGATTGGACCTCACGGTGAAAGACCGGCAAGAGCTCGAGGTTGCGAACATCACCGACGAAGATGTGGCCACCAGGAGCCACCAGCTTGACGGCCTGCTCCAGGACCCTGTGCAGATATTCGATGCCGGGGAAGTACTGCACGACGGAGTTGATCACCACCGCATCGAACGATTGCGGCGACAAGCCGCTGCTGTCAGTGGCCTCCCGCTCGAGAAATTTGACATGCCGAAGCTCGGCCTTCGACTGCGCGAACGCGCGCAATCGGTGAACAGCGACCGGTGAGAGATCGGTCCCGCAATACACCTCACACCCAGGCGCGAGCCTTTCGACGAGCAACCCAACCCCGCACCCGACCTCCAATATCCGCCTCGCACCGAGAGAGCGAATACGCTCGATCGTGCAATCCAGCCAATCGATCATCTCGGTTTCGGGAATGGGCTTGTTGGTGAAATTGCTGGTCCAGCCCACGAACGACGGCGCGACACTGTCAGGGCCATGGCGGTACACCTGATCGAAAGCCCGACGCCATTGCGTCACCCTGCGATCGGTTTCGGCCTGAAGGTGTTTCGACTTGCCTGCGCTCAGGCGGTCAGGAGCAACGGCCGCGAACGCGACCTTGAAGGGGCGGCCATCGGCGCTCTCCTCGGCGCAGATGACAGCATCCGTCACGTCCGGATGCGCCGTCAGTGCACGCTCAATCTCGTTCATTGGGGGTGCACGCAACCGAACCTCCTCTTGCAGCCAGCCGCCAGGGCAACGAGCGCCGGAACATGTTGAGAGCGCATCGCGCCGTAGACGGGATGAGAGGACCCAAACGTGCGTGCTACGGAAATTCGCTAAAATGCCGCCAAAGCCTCGCAAGATTCTAGAATGCAGCGGGTTAAGCAACCTTAAAGACGAGAGCTCTGGAACCGGCCGCTTAACGGGCGGACGCCTGGCCCCTCGCCCCAAAACAAAACCCCCGCAGCCTGCGCCGCGGGGGTCACCGTCTTCAGGCCAGTTTCGTGGTTCAGTGCGCCAGGATCGCCAGCAGCAGGAGGGCCACGATGTTGGTGATCTTGATCATCGGGTTCACCGCGGGACCCGCGGTGTCCTTGTAGGGATCGCCGACGGTGTCGCCGGTCACGGCCGACTTGTGGGCATCAGAGCCCTTGCCGCCGAAGTGGCCGTCCTCGATGTACTTCTTGGCGTTGTCCCAGGCGCCGCCGCCCGAGGTCATCGAGATCGCCACGAACAGGCCCGTCACGATCACGCCGAGCAGCATGGCGCCGACGGCCGAGAATGCCGCCGACTTGCCGGCGGGGCCGCCGCCCGCGATCGCGTAAATCACGAAGTAGACGACGATCGGCGACAGCACCGGCAGCAGCGAGGGGATGATCATTTCCTTGATCGCCGCGCGCGTCAGCAGGTCGACCGCCTTGCCGTAGTCGGGCTTGTCGGTGCCCTGCATGATGCCGGGCTTCTCGCGGAACTGGCGCCGCACCTCCTCGACGATCGCGCCGGCCGCACGCCCCACAGCGGTCATGCCCATTGCGCCGAACAGATACGGCAGCAGGCCGCCGAACAACAGGCCGACCACGACGTAAGGATTGTTCAGCGAGAAGTCCGGATTGACACCGGCGAAATAGGTGTGGTGCGCGCTGTCTGCAACGAAGAACTTGAGGTCCTGGTTGTAGGCCGCGAACAGGACGAGAGCGCCAAGACCGGCGGAGCCGATCGCGTAGCCCTTCGTCACCGCCTTGGTCGTGTTGCCGACCGCATCGAGCGCATCGGTCGACTTGCGCACCTCCTTCGGCAGGCCCGCCATCTCGGCGATGCCGCCGGCGTTGTCGGTCACCGGACCGAACGCATCGAGCGCGACGATCATGCCGGCCAGTGCCAGCATGGTGGCGGTCGCGATCGCGATGCCGAACAAGCCGGCGAGGCTATAGGTGACCAGGATGCCGGCGATGATGACGATCGCGGGCAGCGCGGTCGCTTCCATCGAGACGGCGAGGCCCTGGATCACGTTGGTGCCGTGACCGGTCACCGAGGCCTGGGCGATCGACTTCACCGGACGATAGTCCGTGCCGGTGTAGTATTCGGTGATCCAGATGATCAGCGCGGTGACGACGAGGCCAACCACGCCGCATTCGAACAGCGCCATGCCGGTGTAGTCGACGCCCTCGAGCTTGCCGAAGCCGATCAAATAATAGATCACCACGGCGATGCCGATCAGCGACAGGATGCCGGTTGCGATCAGGCCCTTGTACAGCGCTCCCATGATCGACTGGCTCGGCCCGAGCTTGACGAAGAACGTGCCGATGATCGAGGTGATGATGCAGATGCCGCCGATGGCGAGCGGCAGCGTCATCATGTTGGCGAGGATCGGCGTCTTGGCGAAGAAGATCGCAGCCAGCACCATGGTGGCGACCGCGGTCACCGCATAGGTCTCGAACAGGTCGGCCGCCATGCCGGCGCAGTCGCCGACATTGTCGCCGACATTGTCGGCGATGGTCGCCGGATTGCGCGGATCATCCTCCGGGATGCCCGCTTCGACCTTGCCGACGAGATCGCCGCCGACGTCGGCACCCTTGGTGAAGATGCCGCCGCCGAGACGGGCGAAGATCGAGATCAGCGAGGCGCCGAAGCCGAGCGCCACCATGGCGTCGACCACGGTGCGGCTGTCGGGCGCGAGCTTCAGCGAATGGGTCAGGAAGCCGAAATACAGGGTCACGCCGAGCAGTGCGAGACCGGCCACCAGAAGTCCGGTGATCGCGCCCGCCTTGAAGGCGAGCTCGAGGCCGCCGGCGAGCGACGTCGTCGCGGCCTGGGCGGTACGCACATTGGCGCGGACCGAGACGTTCATGCCGATGAAGCCGGCGGCTCCCGACAGGATGGCGCCGATGGCAAAACCGATCGCGACATAAAGGCCGAGGAAATAGGCGAGCAGCACGAAGATGACGATGCCGACGATGCCGATCGTGGTGTACTGGCGCCGGAGATAGGCCTGTGCGCCTTCACGCACGGCTCCCGCGATCTCCTGCATGCGCGGCGACCCCGCATCCGCACTCAACACCGAAGACGTCGCCCAAATCGCGTAGACGACGGAAAGCACTCCGCAGAGCACTATCAACCATAATGCTGTCATTTGATTTTTGCCTCAGATCCTTGATGTACGACCCCCGGCGCCTTTTGTTGTCCGTCGTGCGGTGCGGCGCCTTGATTTTGAACAAAGCCGCCCGCAGGCGGCTTTAGTCGGCCACAACCTTGCCAAAATCAAATTGAGGGTGCAACGCCGTATAGGTGCGAAAAAGCCGATCTCGGCAAGTATTTAGACCTAGTCCCGAGCGCCAGGCCGGCAGCTCCGATGCAGCCGGCCGCTACGTTTGGCAGGCTTGGCCTAAGCTGCCGCCCCCACGGGATGCCGGGATGAAGACGCCAATTCCCACGTCTGCCCGTCAGCACTTGTGCGTCGGTTGAAGATTTTGACCTCGTAGACGCTGTCGCTCGCGCCGGCCTCCAGCGTCACCGAGCTGACCTGGTCGAGCGTGAGGACACCGAGCGGCACTTCCTGATCGGGCAGGATCAGCGTCGCCTGCTCGCCGACGAACACGATCACAAGATGGCCTTTCGCCATGTTGCTCTTCGCCAGCACGCGCAACTGGCTGTGATAAGGCTGCCGCGTCCAAGCCGATGGCAGGTCGGGATCGACCACGACCTGGATGTTGTTGGTCTTGGGGTGCACCGTCAGCACCATCTTCGCCTGGTCGGGCTTCCAGTGCATGGGCAGCGCCGGCGTGGTCTTCCAGAGACAATCGAACGCCGCGCACTCGCCTGGCCTGCTGTCATGGATGGCGCAGCCGAGGGTAGGCTCGCAATGTGAGCACCACGTGCCGGCAGGCTTGCCGAACGCGACAACGTTGTAGACCTTGCAGCAAAGCGTGCAGCTTCCGCACGCGCGCTCCTGAGCAGCCGGCGCCGCGCCCGCCCCCGAAATGACCGCCGTCATCGAAACATATCCATCAGCCGCCCATCTCTCGGCGCTGATACATCCGCAGGCTTTCGCGGGGATTGCGGGAGGCCGGCCTTACGCGGCCGATCTCCCGGGGTAGCGGGACGTGGATCCGACCTCGATCGTTTGGCCGTCCGGCATCCGAATCAAGCCCGTCCGTTGCGGTTGCCGATATTACCCTGATATCGCGAAAAACGGACAGCCTGCGCTCGTATCCCGGCGAACCACGGGCCTGTCCGGGCCTAGAAATGGCTGTAGGACAATCGCCGCAGCGTGATCTCGCGGCCTTGTGCGTCGATCCATTGCGGCGCCCCCTGGCCGGCAAGGATGGTACCGATCATCGTGACCTGGACCCCGGCCTGCTCAGCCGCCCGCGAGAAGGCTGCGCTGCGTCCTTCCGGAACCGCGCACAGGATCTCATAGTCGTCGCCTCCCGACACCAGCTTCTCGAACCCGACCGCGGAGACCGCGATGGCGGCGGCCGGCGACGCCGGGACCTGGTGCGCATTGACCACGGCACTCACACCAGAGGCGGTACAGAGCTTGGCAAGATCGCCTGCCAGACCATCGGACACGTCCATTGCCGCGCTCGCATAGTCGCGCACGATGCTCGCCAGCGCATTGCGCGGCCGTGGAACGCGATAGCGATCGACCAGATAGTCCCGGGCAGCCGGGTCCGTCAGCGCAGCGGCGGCCACACCGCCCGTGAGCACATCGAGGCCGAGGGCGGCATCGCCGATCGTCCCTGTCACAAAGATAAGGTCACCCGGACTTGCGCCGGTGCGTCCAACCATCCGCCCTTTCGGCACGCGACCGAAGGCGGTGATCGAGATCATCTGCGGTCCCGGCGTCGACACCGTGTCGCCGCCGAGCAGCGGACACGCAAAGCTCTTGGCGTCCTCGCCGAGAGCATCCGCGAACGGTCTCAGCCAGGCATCCTCCTTGCTGCGCAGCGCCAGCGTCAGCACGAAACCAGCAGGTGAAGCGCCCTTGGCGGCAAGATCGGACAGGTTCACCCGCAGCGCCTTGCGCGCGATGGTATCAGGGGGATCGGTGGCAAGATAATGCACACCTTCGACCACGGCGTCGGTGGTGACGACGAGGTCGTCGCCGGATGCGGACAGGATCGCTGCGTCATCGACCAGGGCGAGTGCACCCGGATCAGTCGCCAGCGGCTTGAAATAGCGCGCGATGAGGGAGTCTTCGGCGGAAGGTTTGTGCGACGTGGTCATCGCGTCACCCCCACACACAACTGTCATCGCCCGGCTTGACCGGGCGATCCAGTATTCCAGAGACGGTCATGTGAAATCGATAGGCCGCGGCGTACTGGATGCCCCGCCTTCGCGGGGCATGACACCGGAATATGGGGCAGCAGCATCGCATCAATTCACCGCCCTACGCCCGTCCTACCCCCGCCCGAACTCATCACCGCGAAACTGACGGCCGATCTGGTCGAGCACGGCATTGACCATGCCGGTCTCCTCGCGGTCGACGAAGGCGTTGGCGACGTCGACATATTCGGACACCACGACACGGCCCGGCACGTCCTTGCGATGCTGCAGCTCATAGGCCCCTGCCCGCAGCACCGCGCGCAGGATCGCCTCGATCCGCTTCAATGGCCAGCCCTTCGACAGCGCCTCGTCGATCAAGGGATCGAGCTTCTTCTGGTCGCGCACGACGCCGGAAACGACGTCGCGGAAGAATGCGGCTTCGGCCGGCAGATAAGTGTCACCTTCGACCTCGTTGCCGAGCCAGTGGCTCTCGAACTCGGCAAAGATGTCGTTGATGCCGGCGCCGGCGATGTCCATCTGGTACAGCGCCTGAACGGCCGCGAGCCGCGCCGCGCCGCGCCGGTTGGCTTTCTTCTCGGCGGGCGCACCCGGTTTCCTGATGTCAGCCGTTTTCTTAGGATCAGACATGGCTCAGGCCCGCGCTAGGCGGCGCTTGATGCGCAGCATCGCAAGCGCCGCGCGTGCGGCATCGCCGCCCTTGTTGAGCTCGCTGGCGCGCGCCCGCGCCCAGGCCTGCTCCTCGTTGTTGACGGTGAGGATGCCGTTGCCGAGCGGCAGTTTTCGCGAAACCGCCAGATCCATCAGCGCGCGAGAGGATTCCTGCGAGACGATCTCGAAATGAATGGTGTCGCCGCGGATCACGCAGCCGAGCGCGATCACCGCGTCATAGGGCTTGCCGTTCGCCGCAGCCGCGTCGACTGCGATGGCGACCGCGGCCGGAATCTCCAGCGCGCCGGGAACCGTGATGATGTCATGGGTCAGCCCCGCCGCCTTCAGCTCCGCGACCGCGCCGTCCAGGAGCGCGTCCTGGAGATCGTCATAGAACCGTGCCTCGACGACAAGCGCCCGTGCGCCGGAAATGTCGGTCTGGTCCTTCAGGGGTGCGCGCCGCGCGTCAGCCATCGTTCAATCCGTTCTACTGGGGTCGGCGCGTTATGTAGTCACCGCGACCGCGTAAGCCAAGTTTTAAAGCGCAAATCCGGCTTCGCCGGTCACTTCATTTCCGTCAGCCGCGCCGCGTAGCGGGCCATCAAATCGACCTCGATATTGACTTCAGCGCCCACCTTCCAGCCGCCGATCGTCGTGACTTCGAGCGTATGCGGAATGATCAGCACCGAAAAGGTCGTATCCTCAACCGTATTGACCGTCAGCGAGACGCCGTCGAGCGTGATCGAACCTTTGGTGGCGATGAAACGCGCCAGCTCCCGCGTCGTCGAGAGCTCGAACCGCGCCATGTCGGGCAGGTCTTCGCGGCTGATGATGGTCGCAATCCCGTCGGCATGGCCGGCGACGATGTGGCCGCCGAGCTCGTCACCGATCTTGAGCGCACGCTCGAGATTGAGCTTGGTGCCGAGCTTCCAATGCTTCGCCGTCGTCAGCGCCAGCGTCTCGGCGGCAGCATCGACGTCGAACCAGGTTTTGCCGTCGGCGACACCGGAAGCGACCACGGTAAGGCAGACGCCGTTGTTGGCGATCGAGGCGCCATCGGCGATGGTGGTCTGGTCGTAGCTGCAGGCGATGCGCAGGCGGTGCAATTGCCCCTGCGCCACGGGCTTGAAGCTGACGATCTCGCCGATATCGGTGACAATGCCGGTGAACATGCTAGGCGCGCTCGTAGATGGTGAGAGTATCGGGGCCGAAGGTCTCGCTAGCATGAACCTTGTAGGCCTGCGACTGCGTGATTTTCGACAGGGGCAATGCATCGAGCGCATCGACCCCGCCCGCGCCCACCTCTTCCGCTCCGCGGAACAGCCAGATCTCGTCGACGAGGTCGGCGGACACGAAAGAGGCCGCAACGCGGCTGCCGCCCTCGACCATCAGCCGTGTGATGCCTTTCTCGGCGAGCGCGCGCAGCACGGCTGGAAGGTCGAGCCCGATTGCACCATTCGGCGGCATGCGCAGGATCTGTGCACCGGCAGCGCCAAGGCGGGTCGCGGCGGCCGCTTCGGCAAGCTCGGAAGCAATCACCCAGAGCGGCGTTTCGCGCGCAGAACGAACAAGCTGGCTGGAGGCGGGAATTCGCAAATTCTGGTCGAGGACGACGAGCACCGGAGAACGCGCTTCCATATCAGGCAGGCGGCAATTGAGCTGCGGATCATCCGCCAGCACCGTGCCGATGCCGACCAGGATGGCATCGCTCTGCGCGCGCAGAAGATGCACGCGATTGCGCACGGCTTCGCCCGTGATCGCGAGCGGCTTGCCGCCTTCAGCGCCAATCTTGCCGTCAGGCGAGACCGCGAGCTTCAGGATCACGTGCGGACGCTTGTCCCTGATACGGCGGAAATGACCGGCATGGTCGAACGCCGCCTCCGCCGCGCATAGGCCGACATCCACGGTGACCCCGGCGGCGCGCAGGCGCCCATGGCCCTGCCCCGCCACTTCAGGATTGGGATCCTCGATCGCCGCCACCACGCGCTTGATGCCGGCCGCGATCACCGCATCGGCACACGGCGGTGACTTGCCGAAATGCGAACAGGGCTCGAGCGTGACGTAGAGCGTTGCGCCGCGCGCCGCCTCGCCTGCACGCCGGAGCGCCTCACGCTCCGCATGCGGCCGTCCACCTGGTTGCGTCCAGCCGCGACCGATAATGACGCCATCCTTGACGATAACCGCGCCCACGGCGGGATTGGGCCAAGTGCGTCCCTGCCCGCGCCGGCCGAGCGCCAGCGCCAATTGCATGAAGCGGCGATCGGAATCCTTGGATTCGCGGATCCTCGCGGCGAACTGATCTTCCAGGATGCGGAAGATCATTTGCGGATCGCGGCGAGCCGCGCTTCCTCCTCACCGGAGAGCTCGCCGAGCACGTCGGCGAAATCCTTGGCCTCGCGGAAATTACGGTAGACGGAGGCAAAGCGCACATAGGCGACGTCGTCGAGCGTGCGCAGATGCTCCATCACGGTCTCGCCGATCACCTCGGACGAGATCTCGGCTTCGCCCCCGGTCTCGAGCTCGCGCACGATGGTGGAGACCATCTTCTCCACCCTTTCAGGCTCGACCGGCCGCTTGCGCAAGGAGATCGACACCGAGCGCATCAGCTTGTCGCGGTCGAACGGCACGCGGCGGCCGTTGCGCTTGATCACCGTGAGCTCGCGCAGCTGCACGCGCTCGAAGGTGGTGAAGCGGAAATTGCAGGCGATGCACACGCGCCGCCTGCGGATGACGGAAGAATCCTCGGTCGGACGCGAGTCCTTTACCTGCGTATCGAGACTGTTGCAGTTCGGGCAGCGCATCCGAGTACCTTGATCCCTAGAGCATGATCCGGAAAAGTGTGAAGCGGTTTTCCGGAAAGATCATGCTCAAACAAAGAGCTAAAGCGCGGTGATGATTCAACCCAATCTCATCGCGCTTTAGACTTGGCCTCTTATTGATAGATCGGGAACCGATCCGTGAGCGCCTTGACCCGTTCCTTGATCGCGGCCTCGACCAGCGGCGCCTTGCCGTCGTCGGACTGCGCGATCGCGTTGAGGACCTCGGCGATCATGCCGCCGACCTGCTGGAATTCGGCGACGCCGAAGCCGCGGGTCGTCGCTGCGGGCGTGCCGAGACGCAGGCCGGAGGTCACGAACGGCTTTTCGGGGTCGAACGGAATGCCGTTTTTGTTGCAGGTGATGGCGGCGCGAACCAGCGCCTTCTCCGAGACGTTGCCCTTCAGGCCCTTCGGCCGGAGGTCAACCAGCATCAGATGGTTATCGGTGCCGCCGGAGACAATGTCGAAGCCGTGGCTCTTCATCGCCGCGGCCAGCGCCTTGGCGTTCTCGACGACGTTCTTCGCATAGACCTTGAAGTCCGGACGCAACGCTTCGCCGAAGGCAACCGCCTTCGCCGCGATCACATGCATCAAGGGGCCGCCCTGCAGACCCGGGAAGATCGCCGAGTTGAGCTTCTTGGCGAGCACTTCGTCGTTCGAGAGGATCAGGCCGCCGCGCGGACCGCGCAGCGATTTGTGCGTCGTCGTCGTGGTGACGTGCGCATACGGCACCGGCGAAGCATGCACGCCGCCGGCGACGAGACCGGCGAAGTGCGCCATGTCCACGAGCAGGTAAGCGCCGACGCTGTCGGCGATCTCGCGGAAGCGCTTGAAGTCCCAGGCGCGCGAATAGGCCGAGCCGCCGGCGATGATCAGCTTCGGCTTGACCTCTTCGGCCTGCCTCGCGACCGCGTCCATGTCGATGATCTGGTCCTCGCGGCGCACGGTGTAATGCGACGCCTTGAACCACTTGCCGCTCATGTTGACGGGCGAGCCGTGGGTGAGATGGCCACCGGCCGCAAGGTCGAGACCCATGAAGGTGTCGCCGGGCTGGAGCAGCGCCAGGAACACGGCCTGGTTCATCTGGCTGCCCGAGTTCGGCTGCACATTGGCGAAATTGGCGCCGAACAGCTTCTTGGCGCGATCGATCGCGAGGTTCTCGGCGACGTCGACCCACTCACAACCGCCATAGTAACGTGCGCCCGGATAACCCTCTGCATACTTGTTGGTCATCACCGAACCCTGCGCTTCCAGCACGGCCCGGCTGACGATGTTCTCGGAGGCGATCAGCTCGACTTCATGGCGCTGCCGGCCGAGCTCGCCCTTGATGGCGGCGGCGATTTCCGGGTCGGCCTGCTCGAGCGAGGCGGTGAAAAACGAAGCGGGCGCAGAGGTTTTGGCGGAGGCAGAGGTCATCGGCGAATATCTCCACCGCCGCAGCCTGTTGGTAAGGGCTACGGTCGGTCCTGTGTGGCGGTTGGAAGCACGCGCGATCTACCACATCGCCCGCCCCCGGCCAAGCATTTGCGGGTCGGGCGTCGGAATTATGCAAGATATGGTGGAGATGGCTGACCTGGAGGCCCGCAAGCTTACGGGACTGCGTCGGCGTGGAGATGGAGACTGGCCGGTTTAGGCGGCCCAATCCCCAACCGAAGCCGGCAAGTCGCCGCCGCGGGGGTCAAGCTGACCGGACTTGCCGCCATTCAGGCCGTCCCGTCTACAGCCCGGTATACCCAGCCTTCACGGGGTCCACGCTGCCATCGAGCTGGCGCAGGTAGGTCAGGCCGCAGACGGTCAATCTGTGGGTGTCCTTCTCGCCGGCTTCCATCAGGGTATTGAGGTAGTTTGTCACCTTTTCCCGCGCCTCTGCGCTTGCCGCCGCCGTCCGGTTGGCGAGCAGGTCATAGGTCTGCATGATGCGGTCGATGGCAGCTTCCATGGCACCCTCTGGTTCATCGATGTTTTTGGAGTCTTGATCAGGCAACCGCGCGAGCCTCGGACTGGGTCTCGAAATGCGTGATCGCCTTGTTGGCGAGCCTGATCTTGTTGACTTCGCCGTGCTGGAGCAGCTTGACGATGATCTCGAGCAGGCGGTCGTTGGTCGCGAGCGTGTCGGGGATTGCACCGGAGCGGCGAAGGTAATTCGCGGCGATGGCGTAGGCATCGCTCACGAGTTCGTTCATAGCCTGAAGCCCGCGCTCGACCAGCATCGCATCCTCCGATCCGGAGAGACAACTGCGACGCGAGAATCCGGTTCCGCCCCTGATGGCTTTTTTTCGCAACTGCGAAGAGAGGGCAAAACGCGCCGGTCCGGGCAAGCCGGGCCGACGCGCTTGGGGAAGTCAGGCACGTTGGGAGGCCTGCCGGTCTTGTTGCGGGCCGGCTTGGCCTTGATCCCTTCTGGAACTCAGAGGCGATACAGGATCTGGTCGGTCCAGAACCGCTCGAGGCGGTGCAGCGACTTGTTGAGGGTCGAGAACTCCTCGCCCGAGATGCCGCCGACCTGTTCAACGGTCTTGACGTGCTTCTGGTAGAGGCTGTCGACGATGCGGCGGACTTCCTGGCCCTGCGGCGTCAGGCGGATGCGCACGGAGCGTCGATCAACGCGCGAGCGCTGATGATCGAGGAAGCCGAGCTCGACGAGCTTCTTCAGGTTGTAGGAGACGTTGGAGCCGAGATAGTAACCGCGCGTGCGCAGCTCGCCTGCGGTCAGCTCCTTATCGCCGATGTTATAGAGCAGGAGCGCCTGCACGGAATTGATATCGGCGCGGCCACGACGATCGAACTCGTCCTTGATCACGTCGAGGAGCCGGCGATGCAGCCGCTCCACCAGAGTCAAAGCTTCCAGATAGAGCGACTGCACCGAACCCTGCGGGCCGGAAACGCGCTCTGCGGTATCTGCCGCAGTTGCGACGGCTTTCATCATGACACTTCCCCTGTTGTCGTTTTTGTCGACACTTATTCGACGCAACTTGTGTTCCGTCTGATAGGTCCAACTTAAGGGGGGCGTTTGAAGATCGGCTTAAATAAGAGAATAAAGAGATCATGAATTTAAGACAGTGAATTGCGGATTAAGCCTGTGCCACAAGCACTTTTCGCAACCGTCTGTTGACCGTGGCAAGGTCCTGTTCACCCTCCGTCCGGCCCCGTTGTCGCATTCCAGAACAGCCCCGCCCCAATTCGAAACGCTCGCGTAAGAGCTGTGGCTGAAAGCGCTAGGTCAATGAAAACTTACCTCGAATTTGAGGCAACCAGCGGTCAACCAAGTCACCACGACTCGGCAAATGCCACTCGCGTGTCCCGGACGCGCGCAGCGAAGATCCGGGACCCAGAAGTTACAAGCGAGATCGCAGAGACATGGGCCCCGGCTCTGCAATGCATCACGCCGCAAATGCGGAGCGCTGCATTGCGTCCGGGGCACGAGTTTGCAGCGCTACGGCGGCCGTTCGCGCGCGGCCATCCAGGCGAGCGCGAGATAGGCGGCGAGCATGAAGGCCTCGACGCCGACGACGATCAGGCTGCCGCCATAGATCCCCGGGAACATCAGCTCGATCACCGCCATCGAGACCACGGTGGTCAGCCACACCACCGCGCCCCAGGGCGTGGCGAGCCACAGGCCGACGGCGGCGACGAGCTCGATCACGGCGAAGTAGATGGTCGAGGCCTGCCAGGCCATCGACTGGTTCTCGAATGCCTCGTCCTCGCCACCGACAAAGCCGGTCACCTGCGCCCAGTGATAGAGGCCCTTGAGGATCGACAGCAGCGCCATCACCCGCAGGAACAGCACCAGCCGGCGCGTCCAGACATTGTCGTCGGACTCAGCTCGCTCCGACGAGATCGCAGCCACCGACATCGCGCTGTCTCGGGCGTTGTCTCTGACGGCATCCCTGGCATTGGTACTATCGCGGGTGGATATGTCGGACATGGCCCCCCTTCTGGCTGTTTCGCCCCGCAAAATCAATCGGCTGCCATCACATTGCGGGAGGTCAAGCCGCGGTGACGGGAACCATGCGAACTGGTATAAGAATAATTCCAGCCGGAGGAAGAGTGTAATGGCGATCAAATACGGACGTCCGATCGAACTGCGCGAGGTTTCGCGCCGGGATGGCACGACCGCCTCCCCTGCCCTCGATCTGACCGTCCGCCCGCGCCGCAACCGCAAGGCCGAATGGGCCCGGCGCATGGTGCGCGAGAATGTGCTCACCACAGACGATCTGATCTGGCCGCTATTCCTGATCGACGGCAACAACAAGCGCGAGCCCATCGCCTCGATGCCCGGCGTCGATCGCCTCAGCGTCGATCAGGCTGTGCGCGAAGCCGAACGCGCGATGAAGCTCACCATTCCCTGCATCGCGCTGTTTCCCTACACCGACCCGTCCCTGCGCGATGAGCAAGGCTCGGAAGCGACCAATCCGAACAATCTGGTCTGCCAGGCGGTGCGCGCAATCAAGAAGGAATTCCCTGAGATCGGCGTCCTTTGCGACGTCGCGCTCGATCCCTTCACCAGCCACGGCCATGACGGCCTGATCTCCGACGGCAAGATTTTGAACGACGAGACGGTCGCGGTGCTGGTGCGCCAGGCACTGGTGCAGGCCGAAGCCGGCTGCGACATCATCGCGCCCTCCGACATGATGGATGGCCGCGTCGCCGCGATCCGGGAGGGGCTCGATCGCTCAGGCCTGCTCGACGTGCAGATCATGGCCTATGCGGCCAAGTACGCCTCCGCCTTCTATGGCCCGTTCCGGGATGCCATCGGCTCGGCCAAAACGCTTGTAGGCGACAAGCGCACCTATCAGATGGACAGCGCCAACACCGACGAAGCGCTGCGCGAGGTCGAGCTCGACATCTCCGAAGGCGCCGACATGGTGATGGTGAAGCCCGGCATGCCCTATCTCGACGTGATCCGCCGCGTGAAAGACACGTTCGCGATGCCGACCTTCGCCTATCAGGTCTCCGGCGAATACGCGATGATATCAGCCGCCGCGAACAACGGCTGGCTCGACGGCGACCGCGCCATGATGGAGAGCCTGCTCGCCTTCAAGCGCGCCGGCGCCGACGGCGTGCTCAGCTATTTTGCGCCGAAGGCGGCAGAGAAGCTGCGCGCGCTGGGGTAGCTCTCGTAGTGCCGTAGGGTGGGCAAAGCGAAAGCGTGCCCACCATTCGTTAGCGATCGCGACAAATCGTGGGCACGGCGCTGACGCGCCTTTGCCCACCCTACAGCACCGTTTGCGCGGTTGGCCGGGGCCCGCACAACGGACGTAGCGCGTCGCGTTGCTCCCGCGACAACACCGTCACTGCATAGATCGGCTCGGGCGGCTCCCGCTTAAAGAACGGATGCGGCCATGTCTTCCCACGCACCTTCCACGCAAGCACCTTGCCGATAGCGCGCAGGATGAGAGAGAGATTAATTCCAGTTGAGCCCACCGGCGGCTCGCCCACCGCATACTTGCCGAGAATGGCGCCGACCGGCGGGCCGGCGGCATCGTCAACGGCCGACGTGCCTCCCTCGAACGCCTGCGCGATGATGCCGACAAAGGGAATGGTCGGCGAGACCGTGTTGCCGACCGGTGTGTTGCAGCAGCTTGCATACCACCGGTAGAGGCCGTTCTGGCTCAGTCGCACCCCCGCGATCCGGTCCTGTCCCTGCACAAAGGAGAGCGTCGACGGCGCGACCTGGACAATGTCGCTGCCGCCTTTCCTATTCAACAGATCGGCGCGGCCGAGCTGGTGGGCGAAGGCCTGGCAGTCGTCGCAGTAGCAGATCACACGATTGACCGTCCTGGGCGACACGTCCGTTACCACGGCGCGGACGTCGCCGCAGCGGCAACGCAATTCGATCTGACCACCCATGAAAATGATCCTGTCCGGGGCCGGAATTGCACCCTCGCCCCTGCAGCATGATGCAAAACATGAAACGCGCAAGCGTCGCCGGCCGCCGAATCGCCCGAATATTTTGCTGGGTTGACCGGCCGACAGCCTTGGCGTGTGGCCGGATGGTGCCCATGTGCTGCGGGGTGAGAGATCCGAAACCGGAAGGGAAGCTCATGTCTTACTCGGGTTCGCCAGATGACAGCGGCGTCTGGCGCAATGACGGCGGGGCGCAGCCGCACGCCTACGATCCCTATCTGCATCCGGAACTGTTCCGCGGCGTTGCGACTCGGCGAGTGTTCGCGTTCCTGATCGACATGATCGTGATCTCCGTTCCCGTCATCCTCGGCTACATCTTCATCGCCGTGTTCGGCGTGGTGACGCTGGGCATCGGCTGGGCGCTGTTCTGGCTGGCCTGGCCGGCCTCCGTGATCTGGGCCATCGTCTATTACGGCGCCAGCATCGGTGGGCCCTCGTCGGCGACGGTCGGGATGCGGATCATGGACCTGGAGCTGCGCACTTGGTACGGCGCGCCGGGCTACTTTGTCCTCGGCGCCACCCACGCCGTGCTGTTCTGGGTCTCGGTCTCGTTCCTGTCGCCCTTCGTGGTGCTTGTCGGCCTCTTCAACAGCCGCCGGCGCCTGCTGCACGATTTCGTGCTGGGAACGGTCGTGATCAACAATTCCGTTCGCGCGCCCGTATCCCAGAGCGCACGGACCTGGTGAGGTCATGATGGTCAAGGACCTGCTAACCTAGATCCGCTAGACTGACTGATCTGACCAGCCGAGCAGACCGATTGACCGGGAGCTTTCGTAGCGCGATGCTGATACCCAGTTCGGAGGCCCACGACGTCCCTTGACCCAGCATTCGCGCGACACCCCACAATTTTACCTCACGGCGCCGTCCCCCTGCCCGTATCTGCCGGGCCGGCATGAGCGCAAGGTGTTCACGCACCTCGTGGGGGAACGCGCCGGCGACCTCAACGATCTCCTGACCCATGGCGGGTTCCGCCGCAGCCAGTCGATCGCGTACCGGCCGGCCTGCGACCAGTGCCGGGCCTGCGTCTCGGTCCGGGTCGTCGCCAACGAGTTCCGCCCGTCCCGCAATTTCCGCAAAGTGATGGCGCGCAACGCCGACATCATCGGCGAGCAGCGCAGCGCGGTGCCGACCTCAGAGCAATATTCGGTGTTCCGCGCCTATCTCGATGCCCGCCATCGCCATGGCGGCATGGCCGACATGACCGTGCTCGACTACGCCATGATGGTCGAGGACAGCCATGTCGAGACCCGCATCATCGAGTACCGCAAGCGCGGCCCCGACAGCGGCCTCACCGGCCGCGGCGAGGAGCTGATCGCGGTCGCACTCACCGACGTGCTCAGCGACGGCCTGTCGATGGTCTATTCGTTCTTCGAGCCGAGCCAGGTGTCCCGCTCGATGGGCACCTTCATGATCCTCGACCACATCGCCCGCGCGCGCCGACAAGGCCTGCCTTACGTCTATCTCGGCTATTGGATCGAGGGCTCCAAGAAGATGGACTACAAGGCCCGCTTCCTGCCGCAGCAGCGCCTCGCCCCCTCAGGCTGGCTGCGCATCGATGCGCAGGGCGATACGGCCTCCGAGCCGCAGGATTAGCTGCTTCACACTCTCTGTCATGCCCCGGCTTGACCGGGGCATCCAGTACGCCGCAGCCTCTCGTTTCAATCGCAACCGTCTCTGGAATACTGGGTCGCGCGGTCGAGCCGGGCGACGACAGCGGTGGGTGTCCTCACCCCAACAGCGTATCCGCCAGCAACTTCACGTTCAAAACCACGATCACGCCTGCGACGATCCACGCGGTCACAGCGACTGACGCCGGTATCGCGAACTGCCCCATCTTGCGGCGGTCGGAGACGAAGCGAACCAGCGGGATGACCGCGAAGGGAAGCTGCATCGAGAGCACGACCTGGCTGAACACCAGCAGATCCGCCGTGCCGCGCTCACCATAGATCGCCGTGACGATGATCACCGGAACGATGGCGATGCCGCGCGTGACGAGGCGCCGCGCCCAGCTCGGCAGACGCAAATCGAGAAAGCCTTCCATCACGATCTGGCCGGCCAGCGTCGCGGTGACGGTTGAATTCAGGCCCGAGGCCAGCAGCGCCACCGCGAACAATGTCGAGGCGATGCCGAGGCCGAGCAGCGGCGACAGCAGCTCGAAGGCCTGGCCGATCTCGGCGACGTCGGAATGGCCGCTGGTATGGAACGTCGCGGCCGCGACGACGAGGATCGCAGCGTTGATGAACAGCGCCAGCATCAGCGCGATGGTGGAATCCGTCGTCGCCCATTTGATGGCATCGCGGCGTCCCTCGTCGTTGCGCGCATAGGCGCGCGTCTGCACGATCGAGGAATGCAGATAGAGATTATGCGGCATCACGGTCGCGCCGATGATGCCGATCGCGATGTAGAGCATCTCGGGATTGGTGAAGATCTCGCGCTTCGGCGCAAAGCCGCGCAGCACCTCGGCAACCGGCGGCGCCGCAGCGACGATCTGAACCGCGAAGCAGACCGCGATCACCGCAAGCAGCGCCATCACGAAGGCTTCGAGGAAGCGGAAGCCACGGTTCATCAGGACCAGCAGCAGGAACGCGTCGAGGGCTGCGATCAGCGCGCCGCCGACCAGGGGAATGCCGAACAGAAGTTTCAGCGCGATCGCGGTGCCGATCACCTCGGCAAGATCGCAGGCGATGATCGCCGCTTCACAGGCGAGCCAGAGCAAGAAGTTCACCGCGGGCGAATAGGTGGCGCGGCAGGCCTGCGCCAGATCACGGTCGGTGACGATACCGAGCCGTGCCGCCAGCGACTGCAGCAGGATCGCCATCAGGTTCGAGAGCAGGATGACCGAGAGCAGCGTGTAGCCGAACCTTGACCCACCGGCGAGGTCGGTCGCCCAATTGCCGGGGTCCATGTAGCCGACCGAGACCATGTAGCCCGGGCCGACAAAGGCGAGCAACCGCCGCCACCATGCCCCGGCCGCGGGGATCGCGACGGTGGCATTCACCTCGGCGAGGCTCTTGGTGGCCGGCGCATCGGTGCGCCAGCCGGCGGCATCCTGGGGCAGGTCCTGGGTCAGATCGGGCGATCGGGCATCCATGCGGTCAGAATACCGGAGTCGATTCTTATTGCAACTCATTTGCAACTGCATCTAGGCGCATTGGTTCCCACCGCCCGCCCGGGCTTTGCCCGCTCCTGTCGGGAAGCGGGTGGGTTTGACCGTTCCCGGAAGCGAATACTGGCGGCATCACGAGTTTGCAGGAAATGCGCCATGTCAAATGCCCCTCGGCTTCCCGACACCTTCAACCGCCTCGCTTGGTCCAACCTCACGGCGCAATCGGCCGAGCAGATCGCGCTGGCGTCCGCCCCCATCGTCGCCGTGCTGACGCTGGGCGTTGCCGAGGGCCAGACCGGCGTGCTCCAGACCGCGCTCACTTTGCCCTTCGTGCTGTTCGCGATTCCCGCCGGCCTGCTGGCCGATCGCATCTCCCGCCGCGCGCTGATGGCAGGTGCCGAGGCGCTGCGGGCGGTGGCGCTGGCGGCGATCGTGCTGCTGCTCTGGCTCGGCGCGCTCAACCTGCCGCTGCTGGCGCTGCTCGGCTTTGCCGCCGTCTGTGGCACGGTCGTCTACAGCGTCGCCGCGCCGGCGCTGGTGCCCTCGCTGGTGAGCGCCGAGCTGCTGTCGGCCGCGAATGCCCGCATCGAGCTTGCGCGCACCATCGCCTTTGCCAGCGGGCCCGCGCTCGGCGGCGCGCTGGTCGGCTGGTGGGGCGCGAGCCCGGCCTTCGGCTTCGCCGCGGCGCTGTCAGCGATCGCCGTGATGCTGCTCTCCGGCCTCTACGAGCCCGCGCGTGCACCGGTGCCACGACGCCATCCGTTCCAGGACATTCGCGAGGGCGCCGGTTTTGTCTTCCACCATCCGCTGCTGCGGCCGGTGTTCATCACCCAATTCATCTTCAACACCGGCTGGTTTCTGCAGATCGCGGTGTTCGTGCCCTACGCGGTGCGCCATCTTGGTCTGACCGCGGCCGGCGTCGGCACGGTGCTGACGATGTACGGCGTCGGCATGGTGATCGGGGCGCTGTTCGCCACGCGCGTGATGAACCGCATCGCCTTCGGCACCGTGGTCGGCCTCGGCCCGATCACCGGTTTTATTGCCGCTGTGGTGATGGCGCTGACGGTGCTGGTGCCCTCGCCCTGGCTTGCTGCCTTGAGCTTCTTCCTGCTCGGCGTCGGACCGATCCTCTGGGTGATCTCGACCACGACCTTGCGCCAGTCGGTGACGCCGCCGCGCCTGCTCGGGCGCGTCTCCGCCATCAACATCATGAGCTACGGCGCCCGCCCGCTCGGATCAGTGCTCGGCGCGATCGTCGGCGGCCTCTGGAGCGCGGAAGCGTGCCTCTATGTTGCGGCAGCCGTGTTCGGCGTGCAGGCGCTGGTGATCTGGCTGTCGCCGGCGGTGGCGCTCGACCGGCAGCCGGCGATGGTGGGCGACGAAGCCGCGGCGCGCTGCTAGGCGCACCGTCATTGCGAGCGAAGCAATCCAGTATCTCTCGGCGGGGCAGTCTGGATTGCTTCGTCGCAAGGACTCCTCGCAATGACGGAGATGCGGAAGCAGCCGGGCTAATTCGCCAGATACCGCTCATAGCTGCCGGTCACCGGCTCGCTCGCATCGACTTCAGGGTCGAGCGTGTAGAGATCCTGCGCGCGGCCGATGCCGCGGAGCGCATAGCGGCCGGTGGAAACGAGGTAGCGGCGGCCGGCGGCATCCAGGCCCTTGTAGAACTCGGCTGACGCCAGCAGCTCCCGATCGACCGAGCGGCTCATCGAGGCGATGCGGGTGACCTCGTTCACGGTCGGCCCCACCACGGTGAAATCGAGCCGGTCCTCGCTGCCGATATTGCCGTAAAAGACCTCGCCGACATGCAGGCCGATATAGGCGGACGTGGTCGGGCGGCCCTCCGCCGCCCGGCGCGCATTCAGCGCCGCGACGTTCTGGCGAAACAGGTGCTCGGCCCGCAGCGCGGCCCGCCGCGCATCGGCCATGTCCTCGCCCCAGAACATCGCCAGCACGCCGTCGCCGATCAGCTTCAGCACGTCGCCACCTGCCTCGTGGATCGCGTCGATCACGGCCTGGGCGTAATCGTTGAGGAACGGGATGATCTCGTCCGGCGCGATGCTCTCGCTGATCCCGGTCGAGCCGCGCAAATCCGAATACCAGAGCACGGCATTGATGCGCTCGGTGACGCCGCGCGAGATCCGCCCGCGCAGGACCTGCTCGGAGGCATCGCGCCCGAGATAGACCCGCCCCAGCGTCCGCACGATGTCGACCTGCTGCGCCGATTTGATCGCAAGTCCCAGCACCGGCACGAGATCGCGCAGCGCGGCGAGCTCGGCTTCGCTAAAACCTTCGTCCCGCCGCGTCGTCCAGTAGGAGTAGAGGCAGTCCATCTGCCCGAGCGCTCCGGTCTCGCCGAAGCGGTGCACGAAGGCCAGGAAATGGCGGTGACCGTGTTCGGCGAGCTCGCCGATCTGCGCGAAATCGAGCGAGGGCGCGTCGGCAAGATCGATCACCATCTCGTCGTGGCCATGCTCGAGCAGATGGTAGAACACCGAGCGGCGCCAGTTCTTGGCCGCATCGCCATCCGCCGTCGAGCCGTATTCGATGACGTTGCTCTCGTTGCTCGGCGTGTCGCTCCAGCGGAAGGCACGGCCCTCGTAGATCGGATGCAGCGTGTCGATGACGACGAGGCCGCGCGAGAGTTCCAGCCCTTCAGCGCGGCAGCGCTCGCAGAAGCCGCGCAAGAGTTCGGGTTCGGGAAGGCCGGTGAGCCCCTGGCCGGCCACCCAGTTCATCAGCGCAAGGCGGGAGGTGAGTTGCATACGCCATTATGGCGTGCATTCGTGACGAACGAAAGGCCGCAACCAAGGCTCGCACGGCCAGCAGGTCGAATATGCCGCCAACGCTGTTGACGCGCTCTCGCCTCGGGTCGCAAATGCCGAAGATGACACCAAAGGCCAGAAATTCGACGACATGAGCCAGCGCCAGCTTCCGATCATCCTCGCGCTCGGCACCACGCAGACTCTGGCCTGGGCTTCGAGCTATTATCTGCCGGCCCTGCTTGCCGATCCCATGGCGCACGACCTCGGCATCTCCAGCAACTGGATTTTTGGCGCGTTCTCAGCCTCGCTCGTGATCTCCGCGATGCTGGGGCCCCGCATCGGGCGACAGATCGACCTCGTCGGCGGGCGGCAGGTGTTGTCCGCCTCGAACCTGACCCTTGCGGCCGGCCTCGTCCTGCTCGGCTTCTCCCAGTCGGTGGCGGTGATGACCTTCGCCTGGTTCGTGCTCGGCATCGGCATGGCGATGGGGCTTTACGATGCCGCCTTCGCTGCGCTCGGCCGCATCTATGGCGCAGAAGCGCGCGGCTCGATCACCGGCATCACCTTGATGGCCGGATTCGCCTCGACCGTCGGCTGGCCGCTCACCGCCTGGGGATTGGCCCATATCGGCTGGCGCGATACGTGCTTCGCCTGGGCTGCCGCCAACGTCCTGATCGGCTTGCCCCTCAATTTCTTCATGCTGCCTTCGATCAAGGGCGCCAGGCAGGCCGCGGCAACGGCGGAGAAACCGCACGTCCCGCTCGACCGCACCATGGTCCTGCTCGCCTTCGTCTTTGCCGCGGTCTGGACCGTCACCGGCGCCATGGCCGTGCACTTTCCGCGCATCCTGGAGGCGACCGGTGCGAGCCATGTCGAGGCGATCGCGGCCGGCGCGTTGATCGGCCCGGCCCAGGTGGTCGCGCGCATTCTCGAAGCCAGCGTCCTCTCCCGCTTCCATCCATTGTGGTCGACCCGCCTGGCCTGCGTCACCCACCCGATTGGCGCGGCCGTCGTCGCCATCTTCGGCGCGCCGGCCGCGAGCGCCTTTGCGCTGCTGCACGGCTCCGGCAACGGCATCTTGACGATCGCGCGCGGAACGCTGCCGCTGGCGATCTTCGGCCCGAAGGATTTCGGCTACCGCCTCGGCATCATCGGCGCGCCGGCGCGGATGGCGCAGGCGATCGCGCCGCTGGCCTTTGGCCTGCTGATCGACATGATGGGCGCCAAGGTGCTGATGGTCTCATCCGCGCTCAGCCTGTCAGCGCTGGCCGCGCTGTTCCTGATCCGCGCAGAGAAGCGGCCGGATTGACCGTGCCGCCGCTTTCGCGCACAAGCGCTGGCATGACCGACGACAAGAGCCCGCCCCGCACCCTCAAAGGCCTGATCCGCTGGGCCATGACGCCGCCGCAGGCCTGGGGCGTCTATCTGCTGGCTTTGCTCCTGGTGTGGCTGGTCTCGTTCTATGCCGGGACGCTGAAGCCGAAGAAGACGCCGGACGCAAGCCCGCCGCCGGTCACCGCACCGAAAAGCTGATCCTGTTTCAGTTGTAAAACTCCGGCGACATCTTCTGGGTGTCGCGCTGGGCCTTGTCGTGGTTGATCCAGAGCTGCGCCTTTTCCCTGTCGAGCGTGTCGGCAATCTTCTGCATCGAGGCCGCGCTCTGGTCCTTGTTCGCGTTCATGCTGGGAACGCGGCGGTTGTCCCAATTGTCCTTGAAGTGAACGGCATCGCCTGAGAGCACCACCACGCCGGTCTTCGGCAGCCGCACCATCAGCGATTGGTGCCCCGGCGTGTGGCCGGGCGTCGAGAGAATGGTGATGCTGCCGTCGCCGAACACGTCCTTGTCACCGGCGAGCAGCTCGACGGGATGTGAGGGCTTGAAGCGCGGCTCGTTGTTGGCGTCGGGCCAGTCATACTCGGCTTTCTGCACGTAGAGCGTCGCCTGCGGGAACATCTCGACATTGCCGATGTGATCGGGGTGCGTGTGCGAGACGCCCATCACCTTGACGTCGGCGGGCTTCACGCCGATCTGCTCGAGCTGCGAAGCCAGCGTCTTCGGGCGCCGCCAGGTGACGGCCTTGGGATCGGCCGGCACGAGGCCGTTCGGCATCGTCGCGACGGCGTCGGGAATCCCGGTGTCCCACAGGAACCAGCCCTGGCTGTGCTTGATGAGATAGCAGGTGTCGACGAAATCCATCGACTTGCCTTCGTTTACCCCCGGTGACCAGCGCCCGATATCGCCGGCGACGCCCTCCCCGCAATTCATGATGTAAAGCCTTTCGACGCCCGGCTTCTGTGCGAACGCAGCCTGGGCGGACAGCGCGAGTGCGGCCATGGCGAGAGCGAGCTTGAATTCGCGGGTCATCCTTGGTCCTTCCTGCAGCCTTCTCTTTGCGACCGAGGATCAACCCCGCCCCCGCCGCAGAATTCCGCTTCCACGCACTCCAGGCCTGAGCGAATATCATTCTTGCGCACAATGCCATGGTATCAGGCGATTGACAGGTCGGCGTGGTTTCGCTGTAATCATGACCTGGGGATTTGAGCGATCTCCCCACGAGGCGACATGCCCAAGTATCGCGTCCCGTTCAGTTCCCACGAGGACGCATCAACATGCCTACATTCACGACCATATCTTCAGATAAATTGGCGCGCCTGATCGGCACGGCCAATGCTCCTGTCCTGATCGATGTCCGCACCGAGGACGATTTTGCTGCCGACCGGCGGCTGATCCCCGGCTCGATCAAACTCAGCCACGAGACGGTTGCGGAATGGGGCGGGCAATTTGCCGGCCGCCGCACCATCGTCTCCTGCCTGCGTGGAGAAAAGCTCGCGCAGGGCACCGCGGCGTGGCTGCGCCAGCTCGGCGCCGAGGCCGAAACGCTCGAGGGCGGTTTCGAGGGCTGGAAAGCAGCAAATCTGCCGCTGCTCGACACCCGCAAGCTGCCCCCACGCGATGCCAAGGGGCGCACGGTCTGGGTGACGCGCGCCCGGCCCAAGATCGACCGCATCGCCTGCCCCTGGCTGATCCGCCGCTTCGTCGATCCCGCCGCGGTGTTCTTGTTTGTCGCGCCGCCCGAAGTGGTCGCGGTCGGCGAGCGCTTCAAGGCTGCGCCCTTCGACATCGAGAACGTGTTCTGGAGCCACCGCGGTGAACTCTGCACCTTCGACGTGATGATCGAGGAGTTCGGCATTGCCACGCCGGCGCTGCTGCGGCTCGCGACTTTGGTGCGCGGCGCCGATACGGCGCGGCCCGATCTGGCCCCGGAGGCCCCAGGCCTGCTCGCAGCCTCGCTCGGGCTATCGCGCATGTACGATGACGACCTCGAACAGCTCGAGGCCGGCATGCTGCTCTACGACGCCTTCTATCGCTGGTGCCGCGACGCCACGGCCGAGACCCACAACTGGCCGACCAACAAGGTGAAGGCGTAATGGACACCCGTAACGTTCAAGCAGGAGCTGATGCCGGTCACGGCATCAGCTTCGGTGAGGCCTTTCGTGTCTGGCTCCGTGTCGCGTCGTTGAGCTTCGGCGGGCCTGCGGGCCAGATCGCCGTGATGCACCGCATCCTGGTCGAGGAGAAGAAGTGGATCTCCGAAGGCCGCTTCCTGCATGCGCTGAACTACTGCATGCTGCTGCCGGGACCCGAGGCGCAACAACTCGCCACCTATGTCGGCTGGCTGATGCATCGCACCGCGGGCGGACTGATGGCGGGCGGGCTGTTCATCCTGCCCGGCATCATCGCCATCATGGGCCTCAGCTATATCTATGCGGCCTACGGCAATGTCAGCTTCGTCGAGGCGCTGTTCTTCGGCCTGAAGGCCGCCGTGCTCGCCATCGTCGTCGAGGCCGTGTTTCGCGTCGGCAAGCGCGCGCTGAAGAATCGCATCATGATCGCGCTGGCCGCGATCGCCTTCGTTGCCATCTTTTTCTTCGCGGTGCCCTTCCCTGTCATCATCATCGCCGCCGGCCTGATCGGCTATGCCGGCGCCCGCGCCGGCCGCACCGAGTTCGCGCCCGCGGGTCATGGCCATGGCGGCAGCAACGCCGCAATCGACAGCATGCTCGGCGAAGCCGTGCCCGAACATGTGCGTCCCGACACCGCGCGTGCGATCCGCACCGCCGCGCTCTGGCTGTCCCTGTGGCTCGTTCCGGTGATCGTTCTGCTGCTGGCGCTCGGCCAGGCCAGCGTATTCAGCCAGATCGCGCTGTTCTTCTCGAAGATGGCGCTGGTCACCTTCGGCGGCGCCTATGCCGTGCTGGCCTATGTCGCCCAGCAGGCGGTTGAGCATTATCACTGGCTGAAGCCGCACGAGATGCTCGATGGCCTCGGCATGGCCGAGACCACGCCGGGCCCGCTCATCATGGTGCTCCAGTTCGTGGGCTTCATGGCGGCCTATCGCGATCCCAGCGGGCTGTCGCCGATGCTGGCGGCAACCCTCGGCGGCTTGCTCGCCACCTGGGTCACGTTCACGCCCTGCTTCCTCTGGATCTTCGTCGGCGCTCCCTATATCGAGCGGCTGCGGGGCAATACGGGCCTTGCCGGCGCGCTGAGCGCGATCACAGCGGCGGTCGTCGGCGTGATCCTCAATCTGTCGATCTGGTTCGCGCTGCACACGCTGTTCCGCGAGACCGTGCCGGTGCACGCCTTTCCGCTGGATTTCGACAGGCCGGTATTGACGAGCGTCGATCTGCCGGCGCTCGTGCTGTCGATCGCGGCCGCGACCGCGATCTTTCGCTTCAAGCTCGGCATGCTGACGGTGCTGGCCGGGAGCTGCGCCGCCGGCGTGGCGTTACGGATGGTGGGAATGATCTAAAGCGGAATTCCGCGAGCGTTGACGTGGATCAATACTGCCGACGTTGGGAGTGCGACCGGTGTGTTGAACCCGACTTGGAGTACCGACTTGGAGGACGCTCCAATGTGTAAATGGGCTTTGACGATTTTGACCGTGGCTATCGCCTTAGCAGCGGGGCACGCACGGGCCCAAAGATTCGATCCGGCTTTTCCCGTTTGCTTGAATGTCGTCTCTCGCGGAATCAGTCCATACTATCGGTGCACCTATACGACGATGGACCAATGCAGGGCGTCGGCCAACGGTCAGATGTGCGTCCTCAACCCATATTACGCCGGTGCGACGGCCGGAGGGAAGAAGCGGCGCAATTCTCACCAAACATACACGCCGCCTGTGCCGCCGGTCCACTACCGGGCCGCGCCGTACAATCAATTCAATGAACCTTATTATGGCGCCTCCCAGGGTTACGCACCGGGCGAAAAAGAACGATTTCTCCAAAGTACGAGACAATACATGTGACGGATGATGCGCCGGTCGGGCAAAGCAGCCCCGATCGGGAGGCGCTTCTGTCAAGCCCTTCGGGCGCGATGGACGTTGCAACTCGCCGCGAGAAGGCAAAGGTGCGTCTGTCGTTTGGAATTTAGATTGGAGAGCGATGGCCTCTCCGCTTGCTCCGTCATTGCGAGCGCAGCGAAGCAATCCAGGGTCTTTCCGCAGAGGGATTCTGGATTGCTTCGCTGCGCTCGCAATGACGCCGAGATACCCCCGAGGACCAGCGCACACGAGGCCCGCAGCACTACCGCATCATCATCCGCGCGATGGCTTCCCCGATCACCACCGTCGTGAAGTGGGTGTTGGCGCGGCAGTCGGACGGCATGATCGAAGCATCGGCGACGCGCAGGCCCGAGATGCCCTTCACGCTGCCATCAGGATTGACGACACCGTCGGCATCATTGACGCCGCTCATGCGGCAGCTGCCGGCGGCATGCTGGATGTCGCCGGTTTCACGCCGCAACAATGCATCGAGCTCGTGATCTGGCAGGCTGGCGGCCTGCGGCAATGTCAGGTCGGTGTCGGCGAGCCTGATCCAGTCGGCGATGCCCGACAGCGCCGGCTGCGAGGTGATCACCGCGAGCCGCTTCACCGCATCCATCATGCGCAGCATATCGCGGGGATCGGCCAGCATGTTCTCCTCGACGATGGGATCGATCGACGGATCGGTCGAGGCCAGCTTGAGCGTGCCGCGCGAATAGGCGTTGAACAGACCGGCGCCGATCGCTCCGGGCATGCCGATGCCGCGATGATTGAACGCGATCAGGATCATGTCGCGCTTGCCGCCCTCGGCGAGACCCGAGGAATAGGTCACGCAGCAATTGGTGTGGCGGGTGTCCGGATCGGTCGGCCGCAGATCCTCGTGGAGCTGGATCGTGGCGCGAAACAGTGGATGATCGAAGAAATGCTTGCCCACAGGCAGATCGCGTTCCACCGCGATGCCCATCGCCTTCAGCTCTTCCGCAGGCCCGATGCCCGAGCGCAGCAGGATCGCCGGGCTGTGGATCGCGCCGGCGCAGAGCACGATCTGGCGCGCGCTGATCTCGTGGGTGCCCTGCCCCTCGATGTGGACGCGAAGGCCGGTCGCCCTGTTGTCGCTGATCAGGACGCGATAGACCAGCGCACGCCCGCGGATCTCCAGATTGGCGCGGCCACGCACCGGCTCCAGATAACCCTCATTGGTGGTGATGCGGCGGCTGTCGCGGCTGTTGATGGGATAGCAGGCGACGCCCTCACCCTCAGGGCCGTTGAGATCGGCGCACCAGGGATAGCCGCTCGCGAGCGCCGCATCGCGCAAGCCGCGATCGATCGGGCCCCATTTCTCCGGCGGTGCGCGATAGACCGGCAACGGTCCGCCGCGACCATGGCCTGGGGTGTCGCCGAACTCCAGATCGTCCTCGATCACGGAGAACAGCGGCATCACCTCCCGGGCCGACCAGCCGGTGCAGCCATTGGCCGCCCACTCGTCGAAGGCATCGGCAACGCCGCGGATGGCGATCTGGCCGTTCATCATCGAGGAGCCGCCCAGCCCCTTGCCGCGCCAATAGAAACGCGGCTCCTGCCCGGCGACGCGGCGCGTCAGCAGATCGGGCCATTGCCACTTCTCCTGATATTCGCGCTGGTGGATGATCGGGATCGGGTTCGGCGTCCTGACTTCCCAGGGCGCCTCGTCGGCGCGCCAGTCGAGCCCCGCTTCGAGCAGCAGGACGCGTCGTGCCGGATCCTCGGACAGCCTTGCTGCAACCGCCGCGCCGGCGGAGCCACCGCCGACAACAATGACATCGTACATCGCGTTACTTCTCAACGTTCCCAAAGACCGGCATGACGGACGGTATCAGACCGTGCAGACCGATGCAGCAATGGAGGAGCATTGCTGCATATCAGGAACGAGAGCCACGCCTACCCGATCACCTTGCCGAACTTGTTCGACTTCGGAAAACCCTTCGGCGGCAGCCGGCCGGCGTCGGCGCGGGTGCCTTGCCATTCGGCGAGCTCCTTCATGCTCGCCGAGAATTCGCGCCCCGCGGAGTCCTTCCAGGTCAGGCCGGCCTTGGCGTCGAACACAGCGACGTCGGACAGGCCGCCGTCCTTGTACTTCTGCAAGCGCACGCCGCGGCCGCGCGCCATCTCCGGCACCTGCTCGAGCGGGAAGATCAGCATCTTGCGGTTCTCGCCGATGACAGCGACGGTGTCGCCAAGCACCTCGGTGATCGCGCGCGCCTCGTTCGGCATGTCGACGTTGAGGACCTGCTTGCCCTTCTTGGTGGTGCCGACGCAATCATCCTCGTTGACGACGAAGCCCTGGCCCTCGTGGCTCGCCACCAGGAATTTGCGGCCCCCCTTGTGCACGAACAGCGCGACGGGCGCCGCCTCCTGCTCGAGGTCGATGAACAGGCGGATCGGCTCGCCGTGGCCACGACCGCCCGGCAGCTTCGCAACGTCGAGCGAATAGAACTTGCCGTTGGTGGCGAACAGCAAGAGCTTCGAGGTCGTCTCGGCGAAGAAGGCGAAGCCGAGCTTGTCGTCCTGCTTGAAGGCCAAGCCGGAAAGATCCTCGACATGGCCCTTCATGGTGCGGATCCAGCCCTTGTCGGAGACGACCACGGTCACCGGCTCGCGCTCGACGAGGGCTTCCTCCATCGCGGCGAGATCGTGCTCGGGCGCATCAGCGAAGGTGGTGCGGCGCTTGCCGAGCGGCGTCTTCGGTCCGAACATGTCACGGACCTTGCCGACCTGCTCGCCGACCTTCTTCCACTGCTCGGCTTCGGACGCGAGCAGGCTCTCGATCCCCTTCAGCTCCTTGCGGAGATCCCGGTCCTCGTTGCGGATTTCCATTTCCTCGAGCCGGCGCAGATTGCGCAGACGCATGTTGAGGATGGCTTCCGCCTGGATCTCGGTGAGCTTGAACGCCTTGATCAGGGCCGGCTTCGGCTCGTCCTCGGTGCGGATGATCTTGATCACCTTGTCGAGATTCAGATAGGCGACCAGATGACCGCCGAGGACTTCCAGGCGGTGCTCGATCTGCGCCTTGCGATAGCTGCTGCGCCGGATCAGCACGTCGCGCAGATGGTCGAGCCATTCGCGCAAGGCTTCCGCGAGCCCGACGACCTTGGGGATGCGGCCCTTGATCAGCACGTTGAGGTTCAGCGGAATCTTGTTCTCGAGCTCGGTCAGCCGGAACAACGACTCCATCATGAGCGCCGCATCGACGTTCTTCGACTTCGGCTCGATCACGATGCGGACGTCTTCGGCCGACTCGTCCCTGATGTCGCCGACCAGCGGCAGCTTCTTCTGGTCGAGCAGCTCGGCGATCTTCTCGATCAGGCGCGACTTCTGCACCAGGAAGGGAATCTCGGTGACGACGACGACCCAGGTGCCACGAGCGCCCTCTTCCTGCTGCCACCTGGCGCGGACACGGAACGAGCCGCGGCCGGTGGTGTAGGCTTCAGCGATCGCCTGCTTGGAATCGACGCAGATGCCACCGGTCGGGAAGTCCGGGCCCTTGACCCACTTCAGCAGCGCCTTGGATTTCGCGTCGGGCTTCTCGATCAGGTGCAGCGCGGCGTCGCAGAGCTCGGCGGCATTGTGCGGCGGGATCGAGGTCGCCATGCCAACCGCGATGCCCTGCGCGCCGTTGGCGAGCAGGTTCGGGAAGCCGCCGGGCAGCACGATCGGCTCCTTCGATTGGCCGTCGTAATTGGGGCGGAACTCAACGCCGTCCTCGTCGATGCCGTCGAGCAAAAGCCGCGCGACATCGGTCATGCGCGCTTCGGTGTAGCGGTAGGCGGCGGGGTTATCGCCGTCGATATTGCCGAAATTGCCCTGGCCGTCGACCAGCGGGTAGCGCGAGGAGAAATCCTGCGCCAGACGCACCATGGCGTCGTAGATGGCCTGGTCGCCATGCGGATGGAACGAGCCCATCACGTCGCCGACGATCTTGGCGGATTTCTTGAAAGCCGTGCCCGGGTCCAGCCTGAGCAGGCGCATGCCGTAGAGGATGCGGCGGTGGACAGGCTTCAGGCCGTCGCGCGCATCGGGCAGCGCGCGATGCATGATGGTGGAAAGCGCATAGGCGAGGTAGCGCTCTTCCAGCGCTTCCTGCAGCCGGACCTCGTGAATTTCGGCCGGTTCTTCCGGTGGAACGATTCGTTTTCCCATGCCGCCCGGTTAAACCGTGGAAGCGAATCGGGCAAGGAGGGAGTGGTTCCCTGTGGGCTGCTCCTACCCTCCCCAACCCGCCGTCACGGTCGGCTGGACGCTGGCCGGGGGTGTCGCCGGCATATTGGTGACACAGCGGCGGGCCGCCTCGATCTCGGCATCGGTTGCGCCATGGGACCGCGCCCATGTCTCTGCCGCCGCAGCGGAATATTTCGCCACATAGTACCGGACAAGGGTGCAGGAGGCGCGCCGAAACACGCCAGGTTGCGGTTCGCCGGCCATTGCGTCGGGCGCAAAAGCAAGCAGCGCCGCCGTCAGCGCAAAACCCTTGATCAACATCTGGGCTGTCCCCCGTCGTGGAACCAGCCCGGCCAACGCGGAAGCCCCCATTTTGTTCCAGAAAACCCCATGTCATCAGGTATTGCAGGAGCGCGATCTGCTCATGGCGCCGGCAGCGCCGCCTTGGCCTGCTGCCGCGTCAGGGCGTTGATGAAGCCGGCACGCGCATCGGAATGGCCCTGCCCGCGCGGCTCCAGCACATGACGCAGCAGAAACAGGCCGGTCAGCCGAAAGCCGTCCTGGAGATCCTCGTCGGTGAGGTCGTCAGCGGCTTCGCCATGGCGCAGGAAGGGCGGCAGCCGCAACAGCCGGTCGCGCCACGGCTCGCCCGCGCCGCGCGACACCGCACCGCCGGATTTCGGCGAGACGTAGATCAGATCCGTGGTCTCCCCGGTCACCGCGCAGTTTTCGAGTGCCAGCCCGAAGCCGAGCTCGGAGAGCATGGCCAGCTCGAAATGGATGAGATGCACGGCCGCGCTGCCGACGTCGTCGAAATCGTCGAGCGAATGCTCGAGCAGCGCAAAGATGTCCTCGTGCGGATCGCGCTCGGGCAGCAGCCGCGCAATCGAGGCCAGATGGGTGATGCCGTAGACACCGTGGGAGGATGCCAGCAGCGTTGCGGCGCGCAGCTTCAATCCCTCGATCGCGTAGGTGCCGAGATGCTCGTCGAGCCGCGCCCGCCACATCGCGCTGACGCTGTTGCCGGGCTGCAAGAGCGGCCGCAGCCGCGAGCTGGCGCCGCCGCGCACCAGGCCGAGATGCCGGCCGTGCTGACGCGTCAAGAGTTCGACGATGGCGCTCGATTCGCCATGCCGCCGCACACCCAGCACGATGCCTTCGTCGGTCCATTCCATGGGGATGAAGCTTATCGCATTTCGAGCTGTCGTAGGGTGGGCAAAGCGAAGCGTGCCCACCCATTTTTCGTGATCGAGAGAGGTGGTGGGCACGGCGCAAGGGCGCGCCTTTGCCCACCCTACGGAACCTCTCGAAATCTAGGCGTTGAACCAGCCCTTCGCATCGCCGGTGAAGGAGAAATACAGCCCGAATGCCGTCAGCACGCAGGAGACGATCTCGATGGCGCTGTCGAGCTCCAGGCCCCGCTCGCCGAGGATCTGAGCGAGCGAGATCGCCGACAGCACCAGCGCCGCTGCCAGCACCCAGCGCGGCCAGTTCTTGCGCCAGCGCGCAGCCAGCCAGACGAAATAGACCAGCAGCAGGATCATCCCGCCGGCGAGCAGCGTCGCCGTCATGATCATCTGCTCGGTCATCTCGATGGATGGCGTGCGGTCCTGCACCGCCACCGACAGCGAGTCGAGCATCAGCGAGGCATAGAGCAGCGCTTCGAAACGCTGGACGTTGCGGGGCACGCTCATAAAATACCGATCTGTTCTTGCTTATTCTTTGGGGAATTCCAGGCCCATCTCGCGGTAGCGATCGGGGTCGTCACCCCAGTTCTCGCGCACCTTGACGAACAGGAACAGATGGACCGGCACGTCCAGGATCTGCATCAGTTCCTTGCGCGAGTCCGCGCCGATCGACTTGATGGTGGCGCCGCCCTTGCCGAGCACGATCTTGCGCTGGCTTTCGCGCTCCACGAAGATCGTCTGCTCGATGCGCACCGACTTGTCCTTGCGCTCCTCCCATTTGTCGGTTTCGACCGTCGACTGGTAGGGCAATTCCTGGTGCAGCTTCTGATAGATCTTCTCGCGCGTGATCTCGGCCGCCAGTTGCCGCATCGGCGCGTCCGACATCTGGTCCTCGGGGTAAAGATACGGGCCCGGCGGCACCATTTCGGCAAGCGTGCTGCGGACGTCGTCGACGCCATCGCCCGAGATCGCCGCGATCATGAAGGTTCTGACAAACTTCATGCGCTCGTTGGCCGCCTGCGCCAGCGCCAAGAGCTTCTCGCGCTGGACCAGATCGACCTTGTTGATGACAAGGATCTTGTCGTGATTGACGCTGGCGGCCTTGGCGAGGATCGCCTCGGCCTCCTCGTCGATGCCGGTCTTGGCATCGAGCAGCACGCAGACGAGATCGGCATCATGCGCCCCGCTCCAGGCGGTCGACACCATGGCGCGGTCGAGCCGCCGCTTGGGCAGGAAGATGCCGGGCGTGTCGACCAGAATGATCTGTGCGTTATTCTCGATCACGATGCCGCGGATCAGCGCGCGCGTGGTCTGGACCTTGCGCGAGACGATCGTGACCTTGGCCCCGACCAGCGCATTGACCAGCGTGGACTTGCCGACATTCGGCGCGCCGATCAACGCGACGAAGCCGCAGCGCGTCGCAGTGGGCGTCTCGCCGCTTGTTTCAGCCGTCATTGCCACCGCCAACGCCTTCACGTTCGATCATCACTGAAGCTGCTACTTTCTCCGCCGCGCGCTTGCTGCCGCCGATGCCTTCGGCCGGCGCCAGTCCCGGCAGGTCGACGGCGACGCGGAACTGCGGATCGTGATGCGGGCCGGTCCGCTCGACCTCGCGATAGACGGGCGTCGGCAATCCCTTGCCCTGCGCCCATTCCTGCAGCACGGTCTTGGGATCGCGCAACGGGCGCCGCGGCTTGTGCATGCGCTCGGTCCAGTTGCGCTTGACGAATTCGTCCGCCGCCGCATGGCCGCCGTCGAGGAAGATCGCGCCGATGACGGCCTCGCAGATGTCACCGAGGATGGATTTGCGCAGGCGGGCATCGGCGCTGGAGCCGACCGAGCCGAGCTTGATGTCGTCGAGCAGGCCGAGCGACTTGGCAACGTCGGCGCAGCTCTCCTTGCGCACGAGCTCGGCAAGCCGCTTGGACAACTCGCCTTCATCGGCATTCGGGAAGGCATGATAGAGCATGTCGGAGACGACGAGCCCGAGCACGTGGTCGCCGAGGAACTCCAGCCGCTGATAGCTGTCACCGCGCTTGCGCCCGGACTTCAGCGCCGAGACATGCGTGATCGCCTGCATCAAGAGGTTCGGATCAGCGAAGTGGTGGCCGATGCGGGCCTCGAGCGCCGCGTTGGCGTCGGCCGCCGCCTTGGCCTTGTCCTTGGCCTTGCTGCTCCGCGTCCGCTTCTTCTTCGCCGGCGCCTTGCCTTCAGGTGCCTTGCCCTCGGGAGTCTTGCTCGCAAGCGTCTTGGTTGCAGCTTCGCCGTCAGGGGCGGCTTGCGCCTCGATCGATTGGGTCGCGACGTCCTTGGCTTCGTCTTTCATCGGACGATTTTGAAGAAGCGATTCCAGCGCACCGACCACGGCCAGCGCCAGAACATCCAGGCATGCTCGCCCTCGCCGATCGAGAAGAAGATCATCTGGGCGCGGCCGATCAGGTTTTCCGCGGGCACATAGCCGACCTGGCCGAGGAAGCGGCTGTCGGTCGAGTTATCGCGGTTGTCGCCCATCATGAAGAAGTGGCCGGGCGGCACCGTATAGACGTTGGTGTTGTCCATGTAGCCGTTGTCGGCGCAGTCGAGCGTCTCGTAGGAGACGCCGTTCGGCAGCGTCTCCTTCCAGCGCTTCACCCGCGAGATGCCGCCGCCTTCGGAGCCGCACGGATCCTCGCCGACATATTCGCTCATGCGCTGGCGCTCGACCGGGGTATCGTTGATGTAGAGCAGACCGTCCTTCATCTGGATGTGGTCGCCGGGCAGTCCGATCACGCGCTTGATGTAGTCGGTGCTGTCGTCCTTCGGCAGACGGAACACGACGATGTCACCACGGTTCGGATCCGAGCCCCAGATCCGTCCCGAGAACAGCGGCGGCGAGAACGGGATCGAATAGTGGCTGTAGCCGTAGGAATATTTCGAGACGAACAGATAATCGCCGACCAGCAGCGTCGCCTTCATCGAGCCGGACGGAATGTTGAACGGCTGAAACAGGAAGGTGCGGATCACCAGCGCGATCAGGAGAGCATGGATCACGACCCGGACCGTTTCGCCGACGCCGCTCTCAGTTTTCGTTCCTGAAGTCACGCTCATTGCTCTCTCAATTCCGGCCGGCGATCACAGAACGCTCTCCCTCCGCGAACGGCCCACCCGGCTCGCAGCCCAAGGAGATTGTCCTGATTCTGATAGTGAGGGCCAATTCCGGCGTAAAGCCGAATTCACCCAGCCTGATTTGCGTCGGCAAACTTTTAGACGGTTGTCGCAGGCCACGCAATCAAGGATCGCATCAAAAACTCATAAGCCATTGATTTGTAACAAGAATTATAAATTGACCACTCGTCGTTCAGGGCTTGGCCAGCGGCACGGCGGAAATGATCACGAACGCCTGCGCCAGCGGCCAGTCATCGGTGATCGACAGATCAATCTGGGCCTCGAACCCCTCCGGCGTCAGGGCCTGGAGGCGGACCAGCGCTCCCCCGGTCAGCCGCATCGACGGCTTGCCCCCGGGCAGATTGATCACCCCCATGTCGCGCCACCAGACGCCCTGCCGGATGCCGGTGCCGAGCGCCTTGGAGCACGCCTCCTTGGCGGCAAAGCGCTTGGCATAGGTCGCCACCACCATCTTCTCGTTCTTGGCGCGCCGCTCCGCCTTGGCGCGTTCGGCGGCGGTGAAGATGCGGTCGAGGAAGCGCTCGCCATGGCGCTCGATCACCTTGGCCACACGGGTGATGTCGATCAGGTCGGAGCCGATGCCGATGATCATGCACGGCTCCGGCCGCGATCCATCGCCGCCCGCATCCGGCGCACCGTCTCGGCAAGACCGACGAACAGCGCCTCGCCGATCATGTAGTAGCCGATGTTGAGCTCCATGATCTCGGGTAGCGCGGCAATCTTCTCCGCCGTCGCATAGTCAAGCCCGTGCCCGGCATGGACCTCGAGGCCCGCGTCCTTCGCCAGTTTCACACCCGCCACGATCCGCTGCCATTCCGCCTCGGCCTTGTCGGTATGGCCGTCGGTGACGGCGTCGCACCAGGCCCCGGTGTGGATCTCGATCACGGGCGCGCGCAGGCGGGCCGCCATCGCGATCTGCGCGGGATCGGCGGCGATGAACAGCGAGACGCGAATGCCGGCATCGTTCAGCCGCGCAATATAGGGCGCGAGCGCATTCTGCTGGCCGACCACATCTAACCCGCCTTCGGTGGTCACCTCCTGGCGCCGCTCCGGCACCAGGCACACCGCATGCGGCTTGGTGGCGAGCGAGATCCGCATCATGTCGTCGGTCGCCGCCATCTCGAAATTCAGCGGCTTGGAGATCTCCGCCTTCAGCCGCGCCATGTCCTCGTCGCGGATGTGCCGGCGGTCCTCGCGCAAATGCGCAGTGATGCCGTCGGCGCCGGCCTCGATCGCCAGCAGCGCGGCGCGGACCGGATCCGGATGGCGGCCGCCGCGGGCGTTACGGACGGTCGCGACGTGGTCGATATTGACGCCGAGGCGGAGCGGAGATGCAGGCATTTCAGGACTCGCAAGTTCGGAGAGACAGGCGATGACGAAACACGCCTATCCATTAACACGTTCGACTTTGGCGACGACCGCCTTGGCGCGCAGCTGGGCCAGGATCGCGCTCAAATGCTTGAGATCGTAGACTTCGAGATCGATCGTCGTCTCCGTGAAGTCGGGCGAGCGGCGCTGCATGCTGATATTGTCGATATTACCGTCATGCTCGGCGATCACGGTCGCGATCTGCGCCAGCGCGCCGGGCTCGTTGACGTTTTCGACCTTGATACGCGCCGGGAAGCGCTGCGGCGCGGAGTCCTCGATGTCCCAGCGGACGTCGAGCCAGCGCTCCGGTTCCTCCTCGAAATCCTTCAGCGCCGGCGACTGGATCGGATAGATCGTGATCCCCTCGCCCGGCGTGACGATGCCGACGATGCGATCACCCGGGACGGCACCGCCGTTCGGCGCGAACTTCACCGGCAGGGCGGAATTGTTGCCGCCAATCGGGATCGCAACCGGACTGCGCGACGGCTCCGGCGACTTCTCCTTGACCTTGGCCGCGAGTGCACCCTTCTTGATGCCGTACCGCGCGACACGCTCTTCCTTGTAGTCAGGATACATCGCGCGGGCGACATGGGAGGCCTTGATCTCACCGCGCCCCACAGCCGCCATGACGTCCTCGATCGAGGTGCGAGCCAGCCGCGGCAGCGCGCCCTTGAGTTTGTCGTCGGCGTATTCGATCTTGGCACGTTCAAACAGGCGCTCGACGATACGCCGGCCGAGGCCGACATATTGATCGCGCACGGCGGTCCGCGTGGCGCGGCGGATCGCGGCACGCGCCTTGCCGGTGACCGCGAGCGTCTCCCAGGCCGAGGGCGGTGCCGACTGCGCTTCCGAGGTCAGCACTTCGACCTCGTCGCCGTTCTGCAGCTCCGAGGACAACGGCGCGAACTTGCCGTTGATCTTGCACCCCACAGCGCTGTTGCCGACGTCGGTATGCACGGCATAGGCAAAGTCGATCACATTGGCATGGCGCGGCAACGCGATCAGCTTGCCCTTCGGGGTGAAGCAGAACACCTGGTCGTGGAACAGTTCGAGCTTGGTGTGCTCGAGGAATTCCTCGGGATTGGCGCTCTCCGAGAGGATGCCGATGGTATGGCGCAGCCAGGCGAACGCGTTGGACTCACGCTTGAGGAATTCGGTCGGCGATCCCACGCCTTCCTTGTAGAACACATGCGCGGCGATGCCGCGCTCGGCGATCTGGTCCATCGCCTCGGTGCGGATCTGCAGCTCGACGCGCTGGTTGCCGGGTCCGATCACGGTGGTGTGGATCGAGCGGTAGTCGTTCTGCTTCGGCGTCGAGATGTAGTCCTTGAACCGCCCCGGCACGACCGGCCAGGTGGTGTGGACGATGCCGAGCGCGCGATAGCAGGCCTCGATGTCGTTGACGACGACACGGAAGCCGAAGATGTCGGACAGCTGCTCGAAGCCGACCGATTTGCGCTCCATCTTGGTCCAGATCGAAAACGGCTTCTTGCGGCGGCCATAGACCCGCGCCCCCAGGCCGCGATGACGCAGATTATTGGAGAGCTGGTCCTCGATCTCGCCGATCAGATTGCGGTTACGCTCGGCGAGCGCATCGAGCCGCTGCATCACCACCGAATAGGCTTCGGGGTCGAGGGTGCGGAAGGACAGATCCTCCAGCTCCTCGCGCATCTCCTGCATGCCCATGCGCCCGGCCAGCGGCGCGTAGATGTCGAGCGTCTCCTCGGCGATGCGCCGGCGCGATTCCGTCGGCACGAAATCGAGCGTGCGCATGTTGTGCAGGCGGTCGGCGAGCTTGACCAGGAGCACGCGGACATCGTCGGCAATCGCCAGCAGCAGCTTGCGCAGGTTCTCGGCCTGCTTGGCCTCGCGCGACACCAGCTCGAGCCGCTTCAGCTTGGTCAGGCCCTCGACCAGCGCGCCGATCTCGGGGCCGAAGATCTGGTCGATCTCGGCACGCGTCGCCTCCGTGTCCTCGATCGTGTCGTGCAGCAGCGCGGCGACAATGGTGGCGTCGTCGAGCTTCAGATCAGTGAGAATCGCCGCCACTTCGAGTGGGTGCGAGAAATAGGGATCACCGGAGGCGCGGGTCTGCGACCCATGCGCCTTCATGGCGTAGACATAGGCGCGATTCAGCAGGTCTTCGTTGGTGTTCGGATTGTAGGACCGCACACGCTCGACGAGGTCATATTGACGCATCATCCGCGCGCGCGGCTTCGCCGGCCGTGCCACTGGCGCAGTCGGGGCCACGGCAACCGATTCGGTTGCGGCCAGCATCTGCGTGGGTCTGCGGCGTCGATACACCATGCCGTCCTGCCTTCAAACGGACCAGGAAGCGGCCCGTTGTATACATCCTAAGCTCCGATCGCGGCTGCGGCCGATCAATTCACTGACAGCCGCGGCGCGAACGAGCAACGCTATGGTAACCACGAAAACGCCAACAAAAGCAAAGGCCCGAACGCGGGTTCGGGCCTTTGATAAGATCACAAGAAGTCGACGATCGCGAGTAAGACGATTACTCGTCCTCTTCGGGCTGCTCTTCGGGCGGCGCGAGGCCTTCGAGACCCTTCAGAAGCTCCTCTTCGGTCATGCGCTCCACGGCAACTTCGGTATCGTCCGCATCGACGCTGGCGCCGGCGGAGCCGATCAGCGGAACCGTGTCCGGCTCGGGCTCGTCGACCTCGACGAACTTCTGGAGGGAGTGCACCAGTTCCTCGCGCAGGTCCTCCGGCGAGATGGTCTGGTCGGCAATTTCACGCAAAGATACAACAGGGTTCTTGTCGTTATCGCGGTCAACCGTTAGTTGTGACCCGGACGAAATCATGCGGGCGCGGTGGGCGGCCAGCAAGACCAGGTCAAACCGGTTGTCGACCTTGTCGATACAATCTTCTACGGTGACGCGAGCCATGGACTGTCGCTCCGTTGTGGGTGGGACGAAATATGTGGATGATCGGGGCTAGTTATAGGGGCCGGGCCGATTTCGCAAGGCCAAATTGTGATTTGGCCTCGCCAAACGGCTCTGCTACCCCCACATTATGGCTGGGATGGGTGGATCCCCGGGCGACCATGGAAAGTGGCGGCGGGTGTAAGCAGGGCCGCCATAACTATACCTTGATTGCCCCGACTTCTCCGGATTTGCGGTTTCGACGGGTTTCGGCAGCACGTTGAACTGCGCGGCACGCTGCCGCCGCGCCAACAATAAAACGATCAATCACGAACACACTACGCGAGCAAACTGAATGTCACCTTCCCCTACCAACAAGATCGCGCTCTTCATCGACGGGGCCAATCTTTACGCAACGGCGAAAACTCTCGGCTTCGACATCGATTACAAGCGCCTTCTGAAGGAATTTCAGAGCCGCGGGACGCTGCTGCGGGCGTTCTACTACACAGCAATCATCGAGGATCAGGAGTATTCCTCGATCCGCCCGCTGATCGACTGGCTTGATTACAACGGCTACACCGTCGTCACCAAGGCGACCAAGGAATTCATCGACGCCTCCGGCCGCCGCAAGGTCAAGGGCAACATGGACATCGAGCTCGCGGTCGATGCCATGGAGCTCGCCGAGCACATCGACCAGATGGTGCTGTTCTCCGGTGACGGCGACTTCCGCTCGCTGGTCGAGGCCGTGCAGCGCCGCGGTGTCAGGGTCACGGTGGTCTCCACCATCGCCAGCCAGCCGCCGATGATCGCCGACGAGCTGCGCCGGCAGGCCGACGTCTTCACCGACCTCGTCGAGTTGCAGTCCAAGCTTGGCCGCGACCCGTCCGAGCGCCCCGCCCCGCGCGACCGCGGCGAGCGCGGCGAGGGACGCCACCACGCCCCGCAATTCCTCCAGCGCGCAACCACGATGGCGCCGAGGGGCGATGACGACTTCGAGGAGTGAGGCGGCCCGGTCAAGCCTTAAGGCCCCGACTCTCATCCCCGACCGAGACTGTCCGCTCTGTCCGCGCCTGGTCGCCTTTCGCGAGGCGAACCGCGCGCGGGAGCCGCTTTGGCACAACGCGCCGGTCCCGCCTTTCGGCGACATTACGGCCCGTCTCCTGATCGTCGGTCTCGCGCCGGGGATGCAGGGCGCCAACCGCACCGGCCGGCCCTTCACCGGCGACTATGCCGGCGACCTGCTCTACGCCACGCTGCTGGAATACGGCTTCGCGAAGGGCCGCTATCAGGCCCGGCCCGACGACGGGCTGAAGCTGGTCGACTGCAGGATCGCCAATGCCGTGCATTGCGTTCCGCCGCAGAACAAGCCGCTGCCGGCCGAGATCAACACCTGCCGCCAGTTCCTCGTCGCGAATCTCGAAACCATGCCGAAGCTGCGCGCGATCATCGCGCTCGGGCGGATTGCGCACGACAGCGTGCTCAAGCCGCTGAAGCTGAAGGCATCCCAGGCTCCCTTCGGCCACGGCGCCGTGCACCAGGCCGGCCCGTTCAAGCTCTACGACAGCTACCACTGCTCCCGCTACAACACGAACACCGGCGTGCTGACGCCGGACATGTTCCGCAGCGTGTTCGCGAAGGTGAAGGCCGGTCTCGACTAGGCTTTGGCAGGATTGGCCTTCAGCCAGTCCAGCACGTCGCCGGCGTTCCGGTCCGGCGGGAATACCGGATAGAACACGTGGGTGATCTTGGCGTCATCAACGATCAGCGCAAGACGCTTGATCAGCGTCAAGCCCGCGACCTCCATGGTCGGCAGATTGAGCGCGCGCGTGAACGCCAGCTTCTCATCCGAGAGCACGGGGAACGGCAAATGCAGGCGCGAGGCCATCTCGGTCTGGTAGGCGTTGCTCTGCGTCGAGAGGCCGAACACGTGGGCGGCGCCGGCAGCCTTCAACTCCGCGAACAGGTCGCGAAACGCGCAGGTTTGCGGCGTGCAGCCGCGCGCACCCGGGATCATGTCCCAATCGTCGACCAAAGAGATCTTGCCGGGCTCGCCGGTGCGGGGATAAGCGAACACCACGGTGCGCCCCGGTAGCGCCGCCAGATTGACCGAGGTGTCATCGGTTGCGAGCAGGCTGATCGCGGGCACCATCAGCCCCTTCAGATGCGCGGCACCGCCATCGTCATCGGGAGCGGGAATTTGGCTCCAATCGACCTCGAGCAAGTTCTTCTGAGACATCTCGTCCTCTTGCCGTCCTCTCGGGCCCTATCCCCTCGCCCGCATCAGGCGGCCCTTCTCACGGCTCCAGTCGCGCTTCTTCTCGCTCTCGCGCTTGTCATGCAGCTTCTTGCCCTTGGCAACTGCGAGCTGCAGCTTGGCTCGACCGCGTTCGTTGAAATAGAGCTTGAGCGGGATCAGCGTCATGCCCTCACGATCGACCGCGCCCATCAGCTTGTTGATCTGCCGGCGGTGCAGCAGCAGCTTTCGCGGCCGCTTCGGCTCGTGGTTGAAGCGATTGCCCTGGAGATATTCGGGGATCGTGGCGTTGATCAGCCAGATCTCGCCGTTCTTGGAATCGGCGTAGGACTCCGCGATCGTGCTCTTGCCGTTGCGGATCGACTTCACCTCGGTGCCGGTCAGCGCAATGCCGGCCTCGATCGTATCCTCGATGGCGTAGTTGAAGCGGGCCTTGCGATTTTCCGCCATGACCTTGATGGGACGTTCGTTCTTATCGGCCATGTCAGACAAACCTGATCGAGATACGCAGCGAAACTAACAGATTGGATGAAATGCGCGCGTCACTTCTTGAGGAGATCGCGGATCTCGGTCAGCAGAACGACCTCCGCCGACGGCTTCGGCGGCTCCGCGGGCTTGGCCTCTTCCTTTCGCTTCAACGTATTCATGGCGCGGATCACCAGGAACAGCACGAAGGCGATGATGATGAAGTTGATCGTCAGCGTCAGGAAGTTTCCGTAAGCAAGCACGGCGCCTTGCTTTTTCGCATCCGCTAAGTTGGTGGCGGTCACTGCCTTCGACAAGGGGACGTAGTAGTTCGAAAAGTCGAGGCCGCCGGTCGCCGCGCCGATAACAGGCATGATGATGTCACCGACCAGCGAGGTGACGATGGCGCCGAAGGCCGCGCCGATGATGACACCAACGGCGAGGTCGACGACGTTGCCTTTCATGGCGAACTCACGGAACTCCGTGAGCATTTTCCGGCCCTTCTCGTCGACGCTCATAAACGGCTCCCCGGCAGGAAAATCAGTTGATCAGCCCGGCGTGCACCATCGCGCTGCGCACGGCAGCGCGGCTCGGCTCGGACACCGGGACCATCGGCAGGCGCAGCGTCTCGTCGAACTTGCCGAGCAGCGACATCGCGTACTTGATCGGCGCCGGATTGCTCTCGATGAACAGGTTGTTGTGCAGCGGCATCAGCTTGTCATGGATCGCGAGCGCCGCCTTGGTGTCGCCCTTCGCCCACGCCGCGTGGAACTCGGCGCACAGGCGCGGTGCGACATTCGACGTCACCGAAATGCAGCCGTGGCCGCCATGCGCCATGTAGCCGATGATGGTGGCATCCTCGCCGGAAAGCTGGTTGAAATCCTCGCCCATCGCGGCGCGCTGCTGCGACACGCGCACCATGCTGGCGGTCGCGTCCTTGACGCCGGCGATGTTCTTCAGCTCCCATAGCCGCTTCATGGTGTCGACCGACATGTCGATCACCGAACGCGGCGGGATGTTGTAGATGATGATCGGAATGCCGATCGCGTCGTTGATCGCCTTGAAGTGCTGGTACATGCCTTCCTGGGTCGGCTTGTTGTAGTATGGCGTCACCACCAGCACCGCATTGGCGCCGGCCTTCTCGGCGTGCTGGGCGAGCTCAATGGCTTCCTTGGTCGAGTTCGAGCCCGCGCCGGCGATCACGGGCACCCGCCCCTTGGCCTCCTCGATGCACCATTCGACGACCTTTTTGTGCTCGTCATGGGAAAGCGTCGGGCTTTCGCCTGTCGTGCCGACCGGAACCAGGCCGTTGGTGCCTTCCGAAATCTGCCAGTTGACCAGTGAGCGGAACGCCGCCTCGTCCAGCGAGCCGTTTTTGAACGGCGTGACCAAGGCGGTGAACGACCCCCGGAATTTCGTCTTGGCTGCCATGGACTTCCTCCGTACGCGGCGAGTTTTAGAGCAAGCCCTTTCATATCGGGTCTCACCCGCCCGTAAAAGGCCTGCATCCGCGTGACGCACCCGTTTAAGCCGCGATTTTGCCGCGGTGGTGGTGCAAACCCGGCGACGGTAAGCGGCTGTTGGTATTTTGTCCGCATATTCAATCAAATAAAGCCAGATCTTGTACACACAGGTCTTGGGCCAATTGACTGATTCGGGGCGACGAACCGCCGTGACCTCCTTATCCCGTTCCGCATGGCGATCTGCCGGTCTGGCGCTGTGCCTGATGGCCGGCCTGTCGGTCGGCTGCGTCGCTCTGGCCAAATCCAGCGAGACGACCGAGGACGGCACCAAGCAACCCGCCAAGCAGGCGGCAAAGGGAACCGCAAAGCCAGCCGCCAAGCAGCCCGCGAAGGATACGGCGAAGGGGTCCGCCAAGGAGACCTCGAAGGGCGCGGGCAAGGACAGCGCCAAGGATACTGCAAAGGATACGGCGAAGGGTGCAAGCAAGGGAACAACTCCGCCGACGGCCAAGGATGCTGCGAAGAAGCCTGCCGGCAAGGACGCCGCAAAGGACAAACCGAGACCTGCAGCTGCAGCCGCGGCACCAAAGTCACGACCAGCCGCTGGCGCGCCGGCGCCCCAGGCCGCGCCGGCGGTGACGGCCACCGTGAGACCCACTGCCCCTGCTCCAGCCTCCGCCAGACCCGTTGCAACGCCCGTGCTCGCGCCAGCGACCCGTCAGCATGCCGCACCGCGCAAGCCTGTGACGCCAGCCGCGGTCGCTGCGACCTCATCGACGTCGCAAGCCGACAAGGACACGCTGGAGAACGTCATCGAGCTCGTGCGCAAGCGCAAGCCGGGCGATGCCACCAGTTACGCAGATTCGATTTCCGATCCCGTCGCGCGAAAACTCGCCGAATGGATCATCCTGCGCAGCGAAGACAATGGCGCCAGCGTCGAACGCTACCGCGCCTTCCTCTCCGCCAATCCGAGCTGGCCGTCGCAGACCTTCCTGCGCCGTCGCCTTGAAGCTGCGATGTGGGACGACCGGCGCGACGATTCCGTCGCGTGGTCGTGGTTCGAGAACGAATCCCCTGTCTCGGCCAAGGGCCGCTTCGTGCTCGCCAAGGCGATGCTGGCGCGCGGCGACCGCGCCAATGCCGAGCGGCTGGTGCGCGAAGCCTGGCGCAACGATCCGATGTCGGAGGACACCGAGAACAACGCGCTCGACCAGTTCGGCGCGCTGCTGACGCCCGGCGACCAGAAGGCGCGGATGGACACGCTGCTCTATGGCAGCGAGCACGAGGCGGCGATGCGCGCCGCCCGACGTCTCGGCGCCGGCTATGTCGCGCTTGCGAAAGCCCGCATTGCCTCCTTCAAGAAAGCGCCGAACACGCGCGCATTGCTGGAAGAGGTGCCGCGCGAGCTGCACAGCGATCCCGGCTTCATCTTCAGCAAGATCCAGCTGCTGCGCCGCGAAGAGAAGTTTGCCGAGGCCGCCCAGCTGATGCTGGCGGCACCGAAGGATCCGAACCGGCTCTACAATCTCGACGAATGGTGGATCGAGCGGCGCCTGCTGGCGCGCAAGATGATCGACACCGAGGATTTTCGCAGCGCCTATCTGATCGCACGTGACGCGGCCCTGCCCTCGCGCGACATCTACAAGACCGAGCAGGAATTCACCGCCGGCTGGATCGCGCTGCGCTTCCTCAACGATCCCGCCGCGGCCGCCCAGCATTTTGCCCGCATCGGCGTCGGCAGCGTCAATCCGACCACGCTGGCACGCGCTGGTTATTGGCAAGGCCGCGCCGCGGAAGCCGCCGGCCGCCAGCAGGAGGCGCGCAGCGCCTATGCCCGCGCCGCCGAGCAGTCGACCAGCTATTACGGCCAGCTCGCGCGCGCAAAGCTCGGCCTGCCGCAGATCGAGCTGAACAGCCAGCCGCGCGGCCGCGGCGCGGAGCGGCTCGAGATCGTGCGCGCGGCGCAATTGCTCTACGAACTCGACGAGCGCGAGATGGCAGTGCCCATGCTTGCCGATATGGGCGAGAACGGCGATCCCGAGGCGCTCGCCGGCCTCGGCGAGCTGACCCAGCGCTATGGCGATGCGCGCGGCATGCTGCTGGTCGGCAAGGCCGCGCTCAATCGCGGGCTGCCGTTCGACTTCTACGCCTACCCCGTCAACGGCATTCCGCAGTTCACGCAGATCGGCCCCGAGGTCGAGCGCAGCATCGTCTATGCGATCGCGCGGCAGGAAAGCGCCTTCAATCCGGCCGTGGTCTCGCCGGCCCAGGCCTATGGCCTGATGCAGGTGACGCCGGATGCCGCGCGCTATGTCTGCAAGCGGCATGGCGCGACCTATGACCTGTCGCGGCTGAAGAGCGATTCGTCCTACAATGCCACGCTCGGCGCGGCTGAGCTCGGCGGCCTGCTCGAGGACTATCGCGGCTCCTACGTCATGACCTTCGCCGCCTACAACGCCGGTCGCGGCAGCGTGAAGAAGTGGATCGACCGTTACGGCGATCCTCGCGACCCCAAGGTCGACGCGGTCGACTGGGTCGAACTGATCCCGTTCTCCGAAACGCGCAACTACGTGCAGCGGATCATGGAGAATCTTCAGGTCTACCGCGCCCGCTTCGGCGGCGGCACGCGGCTTCAGATCGAGGCCGATCTGCACCGCGGCGCCGGCAGCGTGGAATAGCGGCCATCTCCGTTCCATTTGCGGACGAGATTTGTGCGGGAACGGGTTCCGATCTCGGCCAGTGTTGCGCAAATGGCACAAACAAACGCCCGAGCGTTCTTATCGTGTTGTTTTGATTTGGCTTTCTGAATCGACGCCGACGCCCACCCGATCTCTCCGGACAGCAGAAACGGCCTTGGCAGCGCTCCGGATGGGTTGCTTGCAAAAATCGCTGGGAAAATTCGCGCCCAAACACGCGCTTCGAAATTGACCAGCCCAAGCAATTAGATGCATAAGGCTCGCACCGGAGAGGTGGCCGAGTGGCTGAAGGCAACGCTTTGCTAAAGCGTCATACGGTCTCAAGCTGTATCGAGGGTTCGAATCCCTCTCTCTCCGCCACCCAATTCAAACGACCCGATAGCACCGCTGAAAGCCGGCGGCAGATCTCGCCCGTCAGGCTGGCGCTCCACTGATGGAGCGCGGTCCACGGCGCTGTCCCCGTTCCAATGAACGGCGATGGCTCAATGCGCGGACACCCAGGCCCTCGCCTCGCGCTGCGCAGCCGAGATCTCGGCATCCGACATCTGGCTGGCCACTTCCTGGCGCAGCGCGATGGCGTCCTTGCGGCCCTTGAGGGCGGCGAGGTTGAACCATTTGTGCGCGGCAACGAGATCGACCAGGCCGGCGCGACCGCTCGCCCAGTAGATCCCGCGCTCGAACAGAACGTCCGACAGCGCGCTTGCATCGATCGGCGTCGCCGTATCGAGATCGAAAGTCCCCTGAAACATAACGCATCCCCTTTTTCTTGTGCCGCCCCGAATCCGCCGAGCGCGGCTCCCGTCCAACTCCGATGCACGTGATCCTTCCGGATCGCGCGCTGTTCAACTCATCCCCAGGGCTTCTCGCCCATCGCCGTTTGCCGGCTTGTTGAAGGCGATGATGGCGGGCAAATTTGAATGGCAGTTTAAGTATCGCGATGAAGCAGACGTAAACGCGAGGCCGCGCGGGGCACGCGGGAACTTTAGGAAGTCCCTGATTCGCAGGCACTTCTGCGATTCGTCAGAATAGATTTACCCTGCGGTTTTCGGACTTCGATAACCATTGCGCATGGTGGTGGACCGCGTCCGCCCCGTCGTCCCTGCGCAGGCGGGGAATCCGGTACGCCGCGGCCCATCCCCTCAACCGCTGCCGCCTCGGCGCACTGGATCGCCCGGTTGGAGCCGGGCGATGACACCGAGAATGGGGAAGCGCCGCGCGAACAGCGTGCAATCGTGCCGCGGCTCTTGCTTGCCCCAGATAAATCCAGGGCAGAGTGGCCACGGCAGCGCGCGCACGCCTCGCGGTCAGATCAACAATGTGGGGAAAGGGATTGCCGGCAATACCCCGGCCTCAGGGAACGAGGGCGTCGGCGAACACGTCAGGACCAGATTCCAAATGAGCCCGAAGGCCGCTTGTGGAATTGCGGAGCCCTTTTGAGGGAGACCGCACCGAACGAAGAAAACTCTGTTTCTTCTGCCGGACCGTAAAGTCGAACGATCCGACCGTTGACCTGATGTCTCGCCGACACCCTCTTTCGTCGACCAGAACCTCTAGGAGGCGCTGATGACGTGCCGGCTACCAGGAGCCGGCAACTTCAGAAGTCGAAGTTACTTCTTCTTCTTCGCGACCTTGCGGGTCTTCTTCGCAGTCTTCTTCACTGCGCTCTTCGCCTTCTTCGCCTTCTTCGCTTTCTTGGCCATGTTGCCCTCCGATGTGTGAGATGGCTTTAATCGCTGTGCGCATTCGGGGATCGAATGCACTCACCCCGAATACACCAACACGACGAAAAAAACATCTTCTCACTTAAGGAAGTGTTGACGACGCCGCGCGCGTGGGCCAGCCGCGCTTGATTTGCCGGTCAGGGGAGACACGCGTTCGCGATCGCAAATGCGTCGCGCCGTATCGACGCGGTCGTGCAATGCGACTGCATGAAAACACTATGCAGCAAGTATGATTCTGCACGCGCGCATCGCGCGCGATCGATGCGATGAAGCGCGCGACTATGCGAGCGGTCGCCTCGCGAGGCGGAGTCGCGGACTCTGAGTCGCGATTTTTGGCAACGAAATTATTTTCATGCTTAACGGCGGAAGCGCTCGTCTGAGCGTGTGCAAGTCGCCGTTTTGAGCGAATCGCGCGAACTGCGATTCGCCTCGCCGCATCGCGCTCGGATGGGATGATAACGCCATCGGCGACGCGTGCGTGCGTCGCATCGCGAGGCTGACGCGAGGTGACGAAGCGTGTCGTCACCTCGTCCGAACGCGCGACGCTAGATGCCGAGCTTGGACTTGAGCAGCTCGTTGACCGCCTGCGGGTTGGCCTTGCCGCCTGAAGACTTCATCACCTGGCCGACGAACCAGCCGAGCGACTGCGGCTTGTCCTTCACCTGCGCGGCCTTGTCGGGATTGGCTGCGATGATGTCGTCGACAACCTTTTCGATCGCCGAAAGATCCGTCACCTGCTTCATGCCGCGGCTTTCGACCAGCGCGCGCGGGTCGCCGCCCTCCTGCCAGACGATCTCGAACAGGTCCTTGGCGATCTTGCCCGAGATCGTGCTCTCGCCGATCAGGTCGATGATGGCGGCGAGCTGCTCGGCGTTGACCGGAGAGTCCGTAATATCCCGGCCTTCCTTGTTGAGACGGCCGAACAGCTCGTTGATCACCCAGTTCGCCGCCATCTTGCCGTCGCGGGTGCGGTTGGCGAGCCTGTCCAGCACGGACTCATAGAACACCGCGCTCTCGCGCTCGGCGACCAGCACGCTCGCATCATAGGCCGACAGGCCGAAGTCTGCGACAAAGCGCGCCTTCTTCTGGTCCGGCAGCTCCGGCAGCTTTGCTTTCAGCTCGTCGACGAAAGCCTGACTGAACTCGAGCGGCAGCAGATCCGGATCGGGGAAGTAGCGGTAGTCATGCGCCTCCTCCTTGGAGCGCAGCGAGCGCGTCTCGCCCTTGTTGGCGTCGAACAGGCGCGTCTCCTGGTCGATCTTGCCGCCATCCTCGATGATCTCGATCTGGCGCCGCGCCTCGTACTCGATCGCCTGCCCGATGAAGTTGATCGAGTTCAGGTTCTTGATCTCGCAGCGGGTGCCGAGCGGCCCGCCGGGCTTGCGCACGGAGACGTTGACGTCGGCACGCAGAGACCCCTTCTCCATGTCGCCATCGCAGGTGCCGAGATAGCGCAGGATCGAGCGCAGCTTGGTCACATAGGCCTTGGCCTGCTCGGCATCGCGGATGTCGGGCTTGGAGACAATTTCCATCAGCGCCACACCGCAGCGATTGAGATCGATCAAGGACTGCGACGGCAATTTGTCGTGCAGCATCTTTGCCGGGTCCTGCTCCAGATGCAGCCGTTCGATGCCGACGGTGGCGGTCCTGCCGCCCTCGAGCTCGAGCAGCACCTCGCCCTCGCCGACGATCGGCGACTTGTACTGGCTGATCTGATAGCCCTGCGGCAGATCGGGATAGAAATAGTTCTTGCGGTCGAACACCGAGCGAAGATTGATTGTCGCATTCAGCCCAAGCCCGGTCCGGACAGCCTGCCTGACGCATTCCTCGTTGATGACGGGGAGCATGCCCGGCATCGCCGCGTCGACCAGCGACACTTGCGTGTTCGGCTCGCCACCGAACGCGGTCGAGGCACCCGAGAACAGCTTCGAGTTCGACGTCACCTGGGCATGGATCTCCATGCCGATGACCACCTCCCAGTCACCGGTGGCGCCTTTGAGAAGCTTGTGCGTGGCCGTGCTCATGTCTTGCTCCCAAGCAGCGCGGCAGCGATCCGATGCCACTCCGCTTCCAATGAATCCTTTGCCGCGACCTGGCCCGCCTGGCGATACCAGTAGCCGGCGTTACCAAGGTCACCTTCGACGCGGTGCAGATAAGCGTGCACCCAGGCGGCGTCGCGGCTGTTATCGTCCTGAACGATCTTGTGCGCCTGGTCCCAGTCGCCCTTCGCAGCCCACCAGAGACCCCTGAGCGGCGCGTTCAGCTCAGGCGCGGGTGCCGCGCCGTCGAGGCTCGCGATGAAATCAGCGACATTCACCACCACCTCGCGGGCGTGAAGCGGCCGGCAGCCTGCTCGATCACTTCACCGAGCGAGAACAGCGTCTCCTCCTCGAAAGGGCGGCCGATCAGCTGAAGCCCGAGCGGCAGGCCCTGTGCGTCCTTGCCTGATGGCACCGCAATGCCCGGCAGGCCCGCCATGTTCACGGTCACCGTGAAGATGTCGTTGAGATACATCTCGACCGGATCGGCACCGCCCTTCTCGCCAATGCCGAAGGCCGCCGACGGCGTCGCCGGGGTGAGGATCGCGTCCACGCCCTTGGCGAAGCAATCCTCAAAATCCTTCTTGATCAACGTGCGCACCTTCTGGGCCCGCAAATAATAGGCGTCGTAATAACCGGCCGAAAGCACATAGGTGCCGATCATGACGCGGCGGCGCACCTCCGCGCCAAAGCCGCTGGCGCGGGTGTTCTCATAGAGCTCGATGATATTCTTAGCCGACTCGCGCAGGCCATAGCGTACGCCGTCATAGCGCGCGAGGTTGGACGAGGCCTCCGCCGGCGCCACGATGTAATAGGCCGGCAGCGCGTATTTCGTGTGCGGCAGCGACACTTCGACCAGCTCGGCGCCGGCGCTCCTGAGCCAGGCCGCGCCCTCGCTCCATAGCTTCTCGATCTCGGCCGGCATGCCGTCGAGGCGGTATTCCTTGGGGATGCCGATCTTCATGCCCTTCACGGACTTGCCGATCGCCGCCTCGTAGTCCGGCACGGCAATGTCGGCCGAGGTGGTGTCCTTCGGATCGTGGCCGGCCATCGAGCGCAGCAGCATCGCGGCATCGCGCACGCTGCGCGCGATCGGACCCGCCTGGTCGAGCGAGGAGGCAAAGGCGACGATGCCCCAGCGCGAGCAGCGGCCATAAGTCGGCTTGATGCCGACGGTGGCGGTGAATGCCGCCGGCTGGCGGATCGAGCCGCCGGTGTCGGTCGCGGTCGCGCCCATGCAGAGTAGCGCGGCGACCGCCGAGGCCGAGCCGCCGGACGAGCCGCCCGGCACCAGCGTGGTGTTGCTTCCTTCGCGCCGCCAGGGATTGCCGACGGGGCCGAAGCACGAGGTTTCGTTGGCCGAGCCCATCGCGAACTCGTCATTGTTGAGCTTGCCGAGCATCACGGCGCCGTCGCGCCAGAGCTGCGAGGTCACCGTGGACTCATAGGTCGGCACGAAATTGCCGAGGATTTTCGAGCAGGCCGTGGTGCGCACGCCCTTGGTCGCGAACAGATCCTTGATGCCGAGCGGGATGCCGGCGAGCGGGCCCGCCTCGCCCCTGGCGAGCTTGGCGTCCGCCTCGCGAGCCATCGCGCGCGCCTGGTCGGGCGTCTCCAGAACATAGGCGTTGAGCAGGCGCGCTTGCTCGATCGCGGAAAGATGCGCGTCGGTCAGCTCGAGCGACGTGAAAGTCTTGTCGGCGAGACCCTTGCGGGCCTCGGCGAGCGTCAGCGATGTCAAATCGGTCATTTATTGATCGGGCTGCAGAAGAACGGAGACAGGGTCTTGTCGTTGGCCGGGTCGTCTTTTTTGGCGGCCGCATTCGCGGCGGCCTGGAGCTCGTCGAGCACTTCATTGACGGCGACATTGGGATCGGCAGCCTTGCCCTGCCGTTCCATCTTGTCGAGGTAATTCATGTAGGCCTGATAGGCCTTCTCATCGTCGCAAAGCAGACACATCGGAGCACGTCCCAGACTCTTTAGTTTGACGCGTTTTCTTTACGCGAACCGGTATCCACTTCGCTCGAAAACGCTATGCAAGTCACTCGACGACCTTCGGCACCAGAAAGAAGTGCCCCTCGGTCGCCGGCGCGTTGGCAACGATATCGTCGGCGATCCCGCCGTCATTGACCACGTCCTGCCGCTTCTTCATCTGCATCGGGGTGACCGAGGTCATCGGCTCCACGCCCTCGACATTGACCTCCGAGAGCTGCTCGACAAAGGCGAGCATGGCGTTGAGCTCGCCTTGCAGATGCGGAACCTCGTCCTCGGAAACCGCAATGCGCGCCAGATGCGCGATGCGGCGGACGGTGGTGGCGTCGACGGACATTATATAAGGCCTCTCACGGCAAAACCTATGTGCCGTATAGCAGAGGCCGGTTTTGCGCCGCAACCGGCGCCTTTCCCCTATCCAGCCAGCGCTTTCATGCGGGCGAGCGCCGATTTGGCGAGATCCCGGGTCAATTCGGCTGCCGGGACCTCACGGCCAAGCGCAATCGCCTGCCCGGCCCAGAGATTGGTGAAATCCACCCTGCCCCGCTTTTCTGCCGCCGCCTTCAACGGCCCCAGCGCGGTCGCCGCATGGGGAAACGGCGGCGCGTCGGGTGAGATCGGCCCGGCTTCGCGCATCAGGCGATTCTGGACCCCGCGCGCCGGACGCCCGGTCATGACATTCGTGATCACGGTGGAATCGTCACCCGCCTCGGCGAGCGCCTTGCGCCCTCCGGGCGTGACCTTGGATTCGGGACACCGCAGATACGCGCTGCCGATCTGCACGCCGGCGGCGCCGAGCGCGAAGGCCGCGGCGATGCCACGTCCGTCAGCGATGCCACCACAGGCGATCACCGGCACCTTCACGGCATCGACGACCTGCGGCACCAGCGCAAACGTGCCGGGCTGCTCGGCGATCTTGTCGGTCAGGAACATGCCGCGATGGCCGCCGGCCTCGGCGCCCTGCGCAATAATGGCATCGACGCCGCGCTGTTCGAGCCAGACCGCTTCCTTCACCGTCGTGGCAGAAGCTATGACGAGGCAGCCGGCCGACTTCACGCGCTTGAGCAGCGCCGGCTCCGGCAGGCCGAAATGAAAGCTGACGACCTCCGGCTTCAGCTCCTCGACGATTTTGCAGAAGGCGTCATCGAATGGTGCGCGGTTCGCCGCGTTGATCGGTGCTGACGGATCGAGACCATGCTCGGTGTAATATCCCGCAAGCCGCTGCTTCCACCGCGCTTCGGCCTCAGGCGTGAGATCGACCGGCTTGTGGCAGAAGAAGTTCATGTTCACCGGCGCCTTGACGCGCTGGCGGATCAGACCAACCTGCTCACGCGCTTGCTCCGCCGACAGCATCGCGCAAGGCAGCGAACCGAGCGCGCCACCCTGCGCGGCCGCGATCACCAACTCGGCATCCATCACACCGGCCATCGGCGCCAGCACGATCGGGAATTCGGTCTTGAACAGATCGATCAGTCGACGGTCAGGCCACATGGTGCGTCTCTCTTGGTTCAGGCGAACGATGCGATCGAGTTGCGTCGGCCGGCCAAAAGCTGCTCGGCTTCGGACGCAATCCGCTCGATGATCTCGGCCGCCGGTGGAATATCATGGATCAGCCCGACCGCCTCGCCCGCGATCACGGCAGCGACGTCGAAATTGCCCGCGGCTTTCGCCGCCGCATACTCTGCCGAAACTGCGGCGACATTCTGCATCAGCTCGACCTCGCGGCCGATCCAGCGGCGGGCGTGGTCATTGATCAGACACCGTCCCGTGAACGGCGCGGGCCAGACATTGTTGCGCGAGAGATCGAAGATGATGCCGCGCACGGTCGAGCCGCTGCTCGCCGCGCAGATGCGCCGCTTGGCCTCATCGGCGCCGTCGGCCTCCTGGCTCGCATAGAAGCGCGTGCCGAGCAGCACGCCACTTGCGCCCAGCATCATCATGGCGGCGAGACCGCGGCCGTCGGCGATGCCGCCGGCTGCCACCACGGGCACACGGCCCGCTGCGAGGTCGACGATGGCAGGCACGAGATCGACGCTGGTGCGTGAGGCGCCGTGGCCGCCCGCCTCTGTCCCCTGCGCGATCACAATATCGGCGCCGGCATCGAGCGCCTGCCGCGCCATCGTCTCGTCCTGCACCTGGCAGATCAGCCGCGCGCCGGCGGATCTGATCCGCGGCGCGAACGGCGCGGGGTCGCCGAACGACAACATGATCGCGGACGGCCTTGCGGCGAGCGCGATGTCGAGCAATTCGGGCCGCTTGGCGAGGCTCCATGTAATGAAGCCGATCCCGAACGGCGCACGCAACTCGGCGAGCTTCGCCGTCTCCTGCTCCAGCCACGCCTTCTCGCCGTAGCCGCCGCCGAGAATGCCGAAACCGCCGGCGGAGCTAACAGCCCTCACCAGACGGCTACCTGCGATGACGTCCATCGGCGCCAGCAGGACGGGATGCTTGATCTCCAACAGCCGCGTCAGCGGCGTCGCAATCGGCATGGCCTCTCCCCGGTCTGGACACGGAGACTAGGCGCGTCTAGCATTCTCGAAAAATGAATTGTTGCGAACGCTGCCATCACAAAAGCGGAACGACGCCATGGAACTGAGCGACATCAAGACCTTTGCTGCAGTCGCCCGCACCGGCGGCATCACCCGCGCCGCCGAAGAGCTCCACACGGTGCAATCCAATGTCACCCAGCGCATCAAGGCCCTGGAGGCCGAGATCGGCACGCCATTGTTCGAACGCCATAGCCGCGGCATGGCGCTGACAGGCGCCGGCAAGCGCCTCCTTCCCTACGCCGAGCGGATGGCCGCGCTGTCGCGCGAAGCCCTGCTCGCGGCGCGCGACGATGGCGAGGCGAAGGGACCGCTGTCGATCGGCTCGATGGAGACCACGGCTGCGGTGCGGCTGGCGCCGTTGCTGGCCGATTTCCACCGCCGCTTTCCCGCCGTGCGCCTGTCCTTGCGCACATCGCCGACTGCCGATCTCGTCGCCGGTGTACTCGAAGGCACGCTCGATGGCGCTTTCGTCGCCGGCCCGATCGCGCATGACGACCTCACCGTGACAAGCGCATTCCGCGAAGAGCTGGTGCTGGTCAGCGCACGGCGCTGGGGCTCGCTCGCCGAGCTGCGCGCTGCTACGTCCGAGTCAGGCCCGACCGCGCTGGTGTTCCGCACCGGCTGCACCTACCGCCAGCGCCTCGAGCAGATCTTTGTCGAGTTCGGCTGGCCCTCGGCGGCGCGCTTCGAGCTCGGCACGCTGGACGGCATGATCGGCTGCGTCGCCGCCGATATGGGCGTCACGCTGCTGCCGCGCGCGGTGATCGAGCGCAGCGCCATGACCGGCAGCGTGACCATGCACGCGCTGGGTCCGTCGCATGCGCGCGTCGAGACGCTGTTCATCCAGCGCCGTGCCGGCCATCAAACCAGCGCGCTCGTCGGGTTTGCCGCCTGCCTGAAGCAGGACGACGAAACCATCGCGGCATGATATGCGCTGGTCCATGCCCGCTCTTATCCTGCCCCTCGTCGATGCTGCATCCCACTGGCCCGAACGCGGCGCACTTGTCGGCCTTGACCTCGGCACCAAGACCATCGGCGTTGCCGTGTCCAATCCGGACCGCCGGCTGGCGACCGGCGTCGAGACCATCCAGCGCAAGCAGTTCAAGCAGGATGCCGCCCGCCTGCTCGCCATCGCCACCGAGCGCAAGGTGGTCGGCTTCGTGCTCGGCCTGCCCATCAACATGGACGGCAGCGAGGGTCCGCGCGCCCAGTCGACACGGGCGTTTGCCCGCAATCTGGCCAATCTGACCCCACTGCCCATCGGCCTCTGGGACGAGCGCCTGTCGACCGCCGCGGTCGAGCGCGAGCTGATCGGCATGGATGTCAGCCGCGCCAAGCGCGCCGAGGTGATCGACGAGCACGCCGCCATCTTCATCCTGCAGGGCGCGCTCGACCGGCTCGCCAATCTTCGCGCGGCATCGGGAAATGGCTGATTCATGGCCGTCGTGGTCGCGGCGCTGCTGCCGGTCTTCATCCTCATTGTGCTCGGCGTGGTGCTCAGGCACAGCCTGATGCGCCTCGACACGCAATGGCACGGAATGGAGCGGCTGACCTATTTCGTGCTGTTCCCGATGCTGCTGATCCAGACGTTGGTGAAGGCCGATCTTTCAAAAGTTCCGGTCGCCGGCGTCGGCGGCGCGCTGCTGCTGTCGGCGCTGGCGATGTCGCTGCTGTGCCTCGCGCTGCGCCCGGCCCTGTCGCGGCTCGACATCGACGGTCCCGCCTTCACCTCGATCTTCCAGGGCGCGACGCGCTGGCAGACTTATGTGGCGCTGTCCGTCTCCGCCAATCTGTACGGCGAGGTCGGGCTCGCGCTGGCCTCGGTCGCGATGGTCGCGATCATCCCGCTGGTCAACGTGTTCAGCGTCGCCGTGCTCGCCCATTATGCCTCGCCCGAGAAGCAATCCGCGCGTGCCATCGCCATGACCGTGATCCGCAATCCCCTGATCTGGGCCTGCGCCATCGGCATCGTCATCAATGTCGTCCATTTGCCGCTGCCAAAGATCTGGCACGAGGTCGCCGACGCGCTCGGCCGCTCCTCGCTCGCCATCGGCCTGCTCGTCACCGGCGCCGGCCTCCAGCTCAAGGGCCTGCTCCGTCCGAGCCTGGGGGCGACGATCGGCGTGGCGTTCAAACTGGTGCTGATGCCGGTGCTTGCGCTGACGCTTGCCGCCTGGTTCGGGCTGACAGGCACCAACCTCGCGATCGTCGCGATCTGCGCAGCGGTGCCGACCTCGCCGAGCGCCTATGTGCTGGCTCGCCAGATGGGCGGCGATGCACCATTGCTGGCGCAGATTATCACGCTGCAGACGATCCTGGCGGCAATCACGATGCCGATCGCGATCGCGCTGGTGGCGTAGAACCCGTCATCGGCGGAGCACATCTCTCTCGGTCATTGCGAGCGCCGGGCTAGCCCCCCAGCCACGTCGTCAGCACCACCGCGGTCATGTTGTTCAGTCCGTGCAGCACGATGGTGAGCCACAGCGAGCCCGCGCGATAGCGCATATAGCCGAACCACAGGCCGATCGAGAAAACCTCGGCAAGGAAGTAGAGATCGTACTGGATGTGCACCACCGTCCACACCAGCGACGACAGCACGATCGCGCCGGGCACACGCAGAAAGCTCTCCGACCAGCCGCGATAGAGGAAGCCGCGCGCAAGCACCTCTTCCGACATCGGCGCGGCTACGCTGAAGGCGAACAGAAGCAGCATCGCGCCGCCCTTGTCGCGGCCGGATTTGAGGAGATCGGTCATGAAGCCAGGCGTCGCCTCGCGGCCCAGCGAACGCGAGACAACTTCCCACGCGAGCACGATCAGGACGAGACCGACCGCACCCAGCAGGATTTGCCGCCATGACGGCCAATGCAGTGCGAGATAATCGACAAAGGAGGCCTTCCTGATGCGAATGGCAAGCCACGCCACGAGAAGCGTCGCGGGCAGCCCGGTGATGACCGACAGTGCGAGCGCCTGAGGCTCAGCGCCGACGAGTTGCATCGATGCGAGATCGAGCGGCAGACCGCGACTCACCACGAGCCACACAACCGCGCCGATCTGTCCGACGAACATCGCGACAAGGAGCATGAAACCCCACAACGCCGTGCCCCAGAATTTCCAGACGCGCGGCTGCGCCGGCGTCTCGGTCAGCGGCGGATGGTCGGGATTGAGGGAGTCCATCAGTGAGACTTTCGTTGGCTGCGCACCGTCATTCCGGGGCGGTCCGGAGGACCGAACCCGGAACCTCGAGATTCTCTGGTGCGCAACGGCGCACCATAGTTCGCCCTTTGGGCGCCCCGGAATGACGGATCAATAATCACGGCAGCGCCCGCTCGAGCAGCGCACGCACGTCGCCGTTGTCGAGCTCGACGGCGCCGTACATGCTGGCGTGATGGATGGCGAGGCGCGTGGCGGCGAACAGTTCTGCGTGATGCGGTGACACGCCATTGAGCGCGGCCGCGCCAGCCAGCAGCGCCAATTTCTCGACCGCGAGCCGCGCGACGCGCTCGCCGTCAGTGCGGCGAAACGCCTTGCCGATGAAGGCGACGGCCTCGCCTGCCCCGGGCAGGCCTTTCGTCTCGGCCCCGAGAGCCTGCAGCACCGCCACCGCCGCCTCGCCCTCGCGCGAGAGCGCGCGGAGCACGTCGAGGCACATCACGTTGCCAGAACCTTCCCAGATCGCATTGACCGGCGCTTCGCGGTAGTGGCGCGCCAGAATGCCGTCCTCGACATAGCCGTTGCCGCCGAGGCACTCCATCGCCTCGTAAAGGAATGACGGCGCGCTCTTGCAGGTCCAGTATTTGATCGCGGGCGTCAGCAGCCGCATATAGGCGGCCTCCGCAGCATCATGCGGCGCGCGGTCGAAGGCGCGGCAGAGCCGCATCACCAGCGCCGTGCTCGCCTCCACATGCAGCGCCATGTCCGAGAGCACGGCCTGCATCAAGGGCTGGTCGGCGAGATGCTTCTGGAACACGCTGCGGTGACGGGCGTGATGCAGCGCATGCGCGAGCCCCGAGCGCATCAGACCGCTTGAGGCGATCGCGCAATCCTGCCGCGTCAGCTGCACCATCTGGATGATGGTGCGGATGCCCTTGCCCTCTTCGCCGACGCGTTCGGCATAGGCGCCGACGAACTCGACCTCGGACGATGCGTTCGAACGGTTGCCGAGCTTGTCCTTCAGCCGCTGGAACTGGATCGCGTTGACCGATCCATCCGGCGCGAAGCGCGGCATGAAGAAGCAGGTCAGCCCCTGCTCGGCCTGCGCCAGCACCAGGAACGCATCGCACATCGGCGCCGACATGAACCATTTGTGGCCCGTGATGCGATAGGCGCTGCCGTCCCGCACCGCGCGCGTCATGTTGGCGCGCACGTCGGTGCCGCCCTGCTTCTCGGTCATGCCCATGCCGAGCGTCATGCCGCGCTTGTCCCACCACGGCGCGAAGCTCGGATCATAGTTTCTCGTCGACAGCACCGGCATCACCTTGCTGAGCAGATCCGGGTGCATCGCCAGCGCGGCGACCGAGGCGCGCGTCATCGTGATCGGGCAGAGATGCCCGGTCTCGACCTGCGCGGCCATGTAGAATTTCGCGGCGCGAATGACTTCGGCCGCGTCGCCCGCAGGCCTGCCGTCCGCGGTCCATGTCGAATTGTGGACGCCGGCATGCGCGCTGTGCGCCATCAGCTCGTGATAGGCAGGGTGAAACTCGACCTGGTCGCGGCGATTACCCTTGGCATCGAAGGTGCGGAGCTTGGGCGTGTTCTCGTTCGCGATGCGGCCGCGATCGGCCATCGCCGCCGAGCCCCAATGCCTGCCGAATTCGGACAGCTCCCGTTCCGCGGCGGCGCCGCCATTGGCCTTCACGGCCTCGACCAGCGGCTGATCGACCGTGAACAGATTCACGTCCTCGAATGGCGGCGACTGATTGAAGACCTCGTGGGTCGCGAATACAGGCTGTGTCATGGCGTGTCTCGGGCCGGAATCAGTTCCGCCGCGGCTGGATCGGGAAATCATAGGCCGCCCCGCCCGCCCCCGGCAGGGAAAAATGCCACCACTCCTTCGAATAGTTCACAAAGCCTTGCCTCGCCATCGCAGCCACCAGCCGCCTGCGCCAGGCGCGCTGATCGGGCGAGATCGACGGTGCTGCGGTATGCCCTTTCTCATCGGTGCAGTCATAGCCGGTGCCCATGTCGACGCTGCCTTCCGGCAGCCGCGCCGCGACCGGCGCCGTGCAATCAGCGTAGGACCTTGACGGATCGATCCTGGCGGAATTGTCGGCCTTGAGATCGACCAGCGTGAGATCGAGCGCGGCGCCCGTGGAATGCTGCGAGCGGCTCGCGATATAGCCGAGGCGGAACAGCTCGGTCTTGGGAATCTTCGGATTGTAACGCCGATCGGCCGCGGTCTCGCGGCCGTTCTGCGACCATCTCACCATGTCGAGCGAGGCCCGCGCCGGCCGGTAGCAGTCGAACATTTTCAGCGACAGGTTCTGCGTCGCCAGTTCCTGCTGGACCGCTTTCAGCCGCAGGCCGACTTCGCGCTTCACCACGCATTCGCCGGCACCATAGCCGGCGAGCGGACGGCCGACGAAATTGTTCGGCGTGGCGTAGCGGATGTCCTGGATGATGCTGGGATCGATTTCCCGCAGATAGACGAAGCCGCCGGGGAGTGACTGGGCGTGGGCGGCGGAGATTGAGACGATTGATACGAATGCAGCAGGAATTAGTCTCACGATGCCTCCGGGTCATTCCGGGGCGATGCAAAGCATCGGACCCGGAATCTCGAGATTCCGGGTCTGGCGCTTGCGCGCCATCCCGGAATGAGCGTGTAACAGAGTCCGCAGGGGATAACTCCCCGCCCCGGCATTGGCCCTTGCTCCATCAGCCATCCGCGCCTATAGCTCTCGCTTTAATGACATCGAAATCGACCTTCGTCCTCGGCCACCGGCATTTGCTGGGCATCGAGGGCCTTTCCGCGGCCGACATTACCGGCCTCCTCGACCTGTCCGAAGAATATGTCGAGCTCAACCGCCAGGTTGACAAGAAGCGCACCGTCCTGCGTGGACGGACGCAGGTGAACCTCTTCTTTGAAGCCTCGACCCGGACCCAATCCTCGTTCGAGCTCGCGGGCAAGCGCTTGGGTGCCGACGTCATGAACATGTCGGTGTCCTCCTCGTCCATCAAGAAGGGCGAAACGCTGGTCGACACCGCGATGACGCTCAACGCCATGCACCCCGACATCCTGGTGGTGCGCCATCACGCCTCCGGCGCGGTGGAACTGTTGGCGCGCAAGGTCGACGGTTCCGTGATCAATGCCGGCGACGGTGCGCATGAACACCCGACCCAGGCGCTGCTCGATGCGCTCACCATCCGCCGCAATAAGGGTCGGATCGAGGGCCTCGTGGTTGCGATCTGCGGCGACGTGCTGCATTCGCGCGTGGCGCGTTCGAACATCATCCTGCTCAACACCATGGGCGCTCGTGTCCGCGTCGTCGGCCCCTCCACGCTGCTGCCGCCGGGTATCGAGCGGATGGGCGTCGAGGTCGCGCGCGACATGCGCGAGGGCCTCAACGGCGCCGATATTGTGATGATGCTGCGGCTGCAGCGCGAGCGCATGAACGGCTCCTTCGTGCCGTCGACATCGGAATATTTCCATTATTTCGGGCTCGACCAGAAGAAGCTCGCCTACGCCAAGCCCGATGCACTGGTGATGCATCCCGGTCCCATGAACCGCGGCGTCGAGATCGACACCGCGGTTGCCGACGGCGCGCAGTCCCTGATCCGCGAACAGGTGGAGATGGGGGTTGCCGTGCGCATGGCGGTGCTGGAAGCACTCGCCCGAAACCTGCCGAACGCGTGATGCCCGTGCTGATCGACCGCCGCCCGATCCTGCTCGCCAACGCCCGCGTCGTCGATCCCTCCAGGGATTTCGACGGCCCCGGCGACGTCCTGATTGCCGACGGCATCATCCGCGAGACCCGCCGCGGCATTGGGGCGGCCGGCGTCCCCGAGGGGACCGACGTCATCAACTGCTCCGGCAAGATCGTGGCGCCGGGCCTGGTCGACATGCGCGCCTTTGTCGGCGAGCCCGGCTTCAGCCATCGCGAGACCTTTGCGAGCGCCAGCCAGGCGGCCGCGACCGGCGGCATCACCACCATCATCTGCCAGCCGGATACATCGCCCGTCATCGACAATTCCGCGACCGTCGATTTCGTGATGCGCCGCGCGCGCGACACCGCGATCGTCAACATCCAGCCGATGGCAGCGCTCACCAAGGGCATGCGCGGCGAGGAGATGACCGAGTTCGGCCTGCTCAAGGCCGCCGGCGCGATCGCCTTCAGCGATGGTGACCGCAGCGTCACCAATTCGCAGGTGATGCGGCGCGCGCTGACCTACGCCCGCGATTTCGACGCGCTGATCGTGCATCACACCGAAGACCCGGACCTCGTCGGCGAAGGCGTGATGAACGAGGGCGAGTTCGCCTCGCGCCTCGGCCTGATGGGCATCCCGAAGGCCGCCGAGGCCGTCATCCTCGAACGCGACATGCGCCTGGTCGCGCTGACCGGCGGCCGCTATCACGCGGCCTCGCTGTCCTGCATCGACTCGCTCGAGATCCTGAAGCGCGCCCGCGACGCCGGCCTTGCCGTCAGCGCATCGGTCTCGATCAATCATCTTGCGCTGAACGAGAACGACATCGGCCCCTACCGCTCCTTCCTGAAACTGTCGCCGCCGCTGCGCACCGAGGACGACCGCCGCGCCCTGGTCGAGGCGGTGGCCTCCGGCCTCGTCGACGTCATCATGTCCGACCACAATCCGCAGGACGTCGAGGTCAAGCGCCTGCCGTTCGCGGAAGCCGCTCCCGGCGCCATCGGGCTCGAGACCATGCTGCCGGCGGGCCTGCGGCTGGTCCACAATGAGGAGCTCGACCTCAAGACGCTGATCCGGGCCATGTCGACGCGGCCGGCCGAACTGCTTGGCCTTCCGGGCGGAACCCTGCGCGTGGGCAGCCCAGCCGATGTCGTGGTGATCGACCCTGATGTTCCCTGGGTGGTCGATCCCGCCGAACTGAAATCGCCCTGCAAGAACACCCCGTTCGACGAAGCCCGCTTTACAGGCCGGGCCATCAGGACCATCGTCGGCGGACGAACGGTTTACGAGCATGTCTAATGGGCGCTGGTTATGTCAGCCATGGAGAGGCCGCCATGGGGCTTGATGCATTCCTGCCGGTGGCCCTCATCATCGGCTACCTCCTCGGCTCGATTCCGTTCGGGCTGATCCTGACCAGGCTTGCCGGCACGCAGGATCTGCGCTCGATCGGCTCCGGCAATATCGGCGCCACCAATGTGCTGCGCACCGGCCGCAAGGGCCTTGCCGCGGCAACCCTGCTGCTCGACGCGCTCAAGGGCACCGCGGCCGTGGTGATCTCAGGCTACATCGCCGGCCCCAATGCCGCGATGCTGGCAGGTCTCGGCGCCTTCCTCGGGCACCTCTTCCCGGTCTGGCTCAAGTTCAAGGGCGGCAAGGGCGTCGCCGTCTATATCGGCATCCTGCTCGGCCTGTTCTGGCCGGCGGCACTGGTGTTCTGCCTGATCTGGCTCGCGACGGCCTTCACCACCCGCTACTCCTCGCTCTCCGCGCTGGTGGCGGCCTTCATCACACCGCTGTTCCTGTGGTGGTTCGGCCACCTTGCCCTGGCCTCGCTGTCCGTCGTGCTGACGCTGCTGCTGTTCTACATGCACCGCGAGAACATCAAGCGGCTGCAATCAGGAAAAGAAGGCCGCATCGGCGAGAAGGCCTAAACAGCGCTTTCGAATCCAAGATCGGAAAAAGTACGGATACCGCCGCGCCTCTTCCGCATTATATGCCAAATCCTGTTCGAAACTTTCACCCCACACGCGGGAGCTAGTGGCGGTCAGGTTCCATGCCTGTCATCCTGACAGTGGACATGGCGTTACGCGGTTGCTCAGAATGAGCGAGAAGATTGACGGCACGCATGAGGAAGGTAGCTCGCAGAGCACTGCGGCGAGCCGCCTGCTGCTGACGACCAATATCTGGTCTGACGTGCCTACACCGCCTCCCGCGCCAAAACCCGCTCCCGTTCCTCCGCCGGCGCCGCCGCCCGCTACCATCGTGCAAGCGCCCGCGCCGGTCGTAACGACAGCCGCGCCCGTTGCGCGGACTCGTCCCCAGCAATGGCCGCCGCGGAAACTCTCGCTGGCGCTCCAGGGCGGCGGCACGTTCGCCGCCTTCACCTGGGGCGTGCTGGAGCGGCTCCTGGAAGAGCCATCCATCGAATTCGACACCATCAGCGGCGCCAGCGCCGGCGCCATCAACGCGCTGCTCCTCGCCTGCGGCCTTGCCGAGGGCGGCCGCGAAGGTGCCCGCAACCGGCTGAACCGGTTCTGGACCCGGTTGATGCACGAGGCCTCTTTCCGCTCGCTGATGCTGGTCGGCGGCTTCTCGCCGGCAGGAAGCTCGGTCGCCTTCGGACCGACGCTGCGCTCCGGCCAGTTCGATCCGTTCGATCTCGACCCGCTGCGCCAGGCGCTCTCGCGCGACATGAATTTTGCCGCCTTGCGCGATGCGAAATGCCCGAAGCTGCTGATCGCGGCGACGCGGATCCGCGACGGCCAGCAGCAGATTTTCGGCAACGACGCCATCACCGCGGATGTCGCGCTCGCCTCGACCTGTCCGCCCCTCGTTCACTGCGCCGTCGAGATCGATGGCGAGGCCTATTGGGATGGCGGCTTCGGCGGCAATCCGCCGCTGCTGAAACTTGCGCAGCAATCGACGACTGCCGATCTGCTGCTCGTCCAGGTCACGCCGACGCGCGACAGCTATGTACCGATCACGCTCGCCGCGATCGACCGCCGTCTCGACCAGATTGCGGCCAATGCCGCGCTCAAGGCCGAGATCGCAGCGATCGAATGGGCGCAGGCGCACGCAGCGCCAGCGCTGCGGCTCTCCAAGATCGCCGCCGAAGACTCTGTTGACGGACTTGCGCAGCGCTCGTCGACCGATCTCGGCCGCGGCTTCATCCGCCTGCTGCACCGAAGCGGCCGCGAGGCCGCCGAGCGTTGGCTTGGCGCAACTGCCGCCGCGACCCAGCGCCCGTTGCCCGCCGCCGAACCCGCGCTAGCCTGATTTCGCCAGCGCATTCTCCAAAAACCACGCCGCCGCCAGCGCGCCGGGATCGTTGCCGAAGCGCGCGACCACCTGCACGCCGACAGGAAGGCCGCCGACCTTCATCACCGGCACGTTGACGCAAGGATTGCCCATCAGCGTCCACAGCCTGTTATAGCGGGGCGAGCCGGTCGAGGCGAGCTCCTTGGCCGGCGCGGTGCCGGGCGCGGAATAAGTCAGCAGCACGTCGAAACCCTCGAACAGCTCACCGAGCTCGCGGCGGCCGCGGCGGGCAATGCGGCGCGCATCATCATATTCCTTCGGCGTCAGCCCGACGGTCTCATCAAGGCTGGCGCGAAGCATCGGTGCAATCTCGTCGTGATGCTGGTCGAACTCCCAGGCGAGCGCGCGATGCGCCTCAAAATCCTGGATGATCGGGTGGATGCGCCAGGCTTCCTTGACCGCTTCGGGCAGATCGATGATCTGCACGCTGGCCCCGGCCTTCTCGGCCGCCTTGATCGCGGCCAGCAAGCCCTCCTCTGCCGCCGGCTCAGCGGCTTCGGCAAACTCCTGCCGGACCACGCCGATACGCGGCGCTTTCGCCGGCACAATGCCGGAGAACTCGGTGCGGCCGGTCATCGCCAACAGTCCGCGCGCGAGATCTTCCGCGCGCGATCCGAACAGGCCGACCGTGTCGAGCGCCCACGAATAGCATTTCACGCCGACCGTCGGCAGCATCCGGAACGACGGCTTGATCGCGGCGGCGCCGCAATAGGCGGCAGGCCGGATCACCGAGCCGCCGGTCTGCGTGCCCAGCGCCAGCGGGATCATGCCGGCGCCGACGGCGGCCGCCGAGCCCGACGACGAACCTCCAGGCGTATGACCGGGATTGTGCGGATTGAGCGTCGGCGTGGGATCGCGCGATGCGAACGCCGTGGTCGTGGTCTTGCCGATGATGGTGGCGCCCGCCCGCTTCAACATCATCACGACAGGCGCATCGGCGCGCGGCTGCCAGCCACGATAGATCTCCGAGCCCATCTCGGTCGGCATTTCAGCGGTGTCGATGATGTCCTTGATCCCGACGGCGATGCCGCGCAGCGGACCGGAGGCCTGCGCCTTCGCCGAGATGTCGTGGCGGACGAAGGCATGGACGTCCTTCTCTTTGGCCTCGATCGCCGCATGCGACTGGGAGATGGCGTGCTCGGGCGAAAGCTCGCCCGCTTCGATGCGGCGCTGGAGATCGGCGAGTGAAATCATGGCAATACCCTTCTTATTGGCATCGCTTTTAGCATTGCGACAAGGCCGCGCAAGCGCATGCCAACGCTTGCTCACAGCCTCAGGTTGTTCCATGCTGCCTCTGCAAGGAGACACCGTGGACGCCATCAACAAGAGCGTGGAGCTGAGCGAGCAAGAGCGGATCGACCGTCTGCGGCTGATCCGCTCGGACAATGTGGGGCCACGCACCTTCCGCTCGCTGGTCGATCATTTCGGCAGCGTCCGCACGGCGCTGGAGCGGCTGCCGGATCTGGCCCGCCGCGGCGGCGCGCAGCGGTCGGGGCGCATCTGCAGCGTGGACGAAGCGAAGGCCGAGCTCGCCGCAAGCCGAAAGTTCGGCATCGCCTGGCTCGCGCCCGGCGAGGACGGATATCCGGCGCGGCTTTCGACGCTCGACGATGCCCCACCTTTGCTTGCCATACGCGGCGACAGAGCGACGCTGATGCGGCCGATGATTGCGATCGTCGGCTCACGCAATGCCTCCGGAGCCGGCCTGAAATTCGCCGGCCAGCTCGCGCGCGAGCTTGGCGAGGCCGGCTTCATCATCATCTCAGGGCTTGCCCGCGGCGTCGACCAGGCCGCGCATCGCGCCAGCGTCGAGAGCGGCACCATCGCGGTGCTCGCCGGCGGCCACGACTGCATCTATCCGCCCGAGCATGGCGATCTGCTCAGCGCGATCCTCGATCATCAGGGCGCTGCGATCTCGGAAATGCCGCTCGGCCACGAGCCGCGCGCCCGCGACTTCCCTCGCCGCAACCGGCTGATCTCGGGCGCATCGCTCGGCGTGGTCGTGGTCGAAGCCGCACACCGCTCCGGCTCGCTGATCACCGCGCGCATGGCCGCCGAACAGGGCCGCGAAGTGTTCGCGGTGCCCGGCTCGCCGCTCGATCCGCGCGCCGCCGGCACCAATGATCTGATCAAGCAGGGTGCAACGCTTGTCACGGAAGCGTCCGACATCATCAATGCGGTGCAGCCGATCGTGGAGCGGCCGCTGATGAGTCCCGCGAGCGAGCCCGACAGCAAGCCGTTCGAGAGCGATCCGCAAGGCCACGACCGCGACCAGATCACCGGCCTGCTCGGCCCCGCCCCCATCTCGATTGACGATCTCGTGCGCTTGTCCGGCGCCTCACCCGCGATCGTGCGCATGGTGCTGCTGGAGCTCGAGCTCGCCGGCCGGCTCGAACACCACGGCGGCGGACTGGTGTCGCTGATCTAGGCGTTGTTGCGCTCGTCGAACCGCGTGCGCGCCGCCGCGATCTTCTCCTGGTGCGCGATCGCCCACTCGCCCAGCGCCTTCACCGGCTGCTGCAGCCCGTGGCCGAGATCGGTCAACTCATAATCAACGCGCGGTGGAATGGTCGGAAAAATCGTGCGCGTGACGAGGCCGTCGCGCTCCAGCCCGCGCAGCGTCAGGGTCAGCATCCGCTGCGAGATGCCGTTGATCATTCGCTTCAGCTCGTTGAAGCGCTTCGGCCCGTCGCTGAGCATCATGATCACGAGCACGCTCCATTTGTCGCCGACGCGCGCGAGGATCGAGGCGACGTTGCGGCAGTCGGAATGGTTGGGATCGGGCCTCCGTTCGGCAGGAAAATCGATGTGTCTCGGTTCCAAAGATGTGCCCATGGCTCAAAAATGTGCGTTCTTGCGGGGTTTTTGACAGTCACTCATGTAGTGCGGGTTACAAATCTATACCATGGGTGACCCCAATGAAACTCCTCCATATCGACTCCAGCGTCCTCGGCCCCCACTCCGTCTCCAGGCAGGTTTCCGCCGCCATCGTCGACCGGCTCAGGCAGGCCACGCCCTCGCTTGAGGTCGTCTACCGCGACCTGACCGAGACCCCGCTCGCGCACTTGTCCGGATCCCACTTGGCCGCCGCCCAGGGCGCACCCGCGCCTGCGGAGCTCGGACCTGACCTCGCCGCGAGCGAGACTGTCCTGAATGAGTTCCTCGATGCCGACATCGTCGTGATCGGCGCGCCCATGTACAATTTCACGATTCCGAGCCAGCTCAAGGCCTGGATCGACCGCGTGCTGGTGAAGGGGAAGACGTTCAAATATGACGCGAGCGGCCCGGAAGGCCTTGTTGGCGACAAGCGCGTGATCGTGGCGATTTCGCGCGGCGGTCATTATGGCGCCGAGACGCCGTACGCGGCCGGCGAACATCTGGAAACCTATTTGCGTTGGGTGTTCGGCTTCATGGGGATCACGAGCCTGGAATTCATCTCCGCCGACGGCGTCAATCTCGGGCCCGAACATCGCGAAAAGGCGCTTGCGGGGGCCCTCCAGGCCGCAACGGGTCTGCAGGCGGCCTGAGGCTACGCCGACGACGTCAGCCGCGAGCGGTGCTGCGGCGGCTGACAGATCGGCAGATTGTTTGCGAAGCTAAAACCAGGAGCCCTGGATGCCCAGGATTACGGCCACGAGCGACATGAGCAGGCCGATGCCGGAGAAGATGGCAACCCCGATGAACTCAGACATATCGGAGTGCTTGGCAGGAACTGCGGAGCGTTCAGTGTAAATACGCGGGTCTGAAATCGGAGCTAAAATGCGTGCTGCTTTTGGCATGACGGGCTCCCTCAAATGAGTCCTATGACCCCTGCCCGTAGAAAAGTCTTGGCAGCGCACGCAAAGGTTCAACGCGTCACGCAAGCTTCAGAAAATACCTCTCCCGAGACGCGGGAACCGGCCGGCGCAACCATTTTCGGAGGGCCGGCCGATTCAGTTTGAAACTGAATTGATCAGCCGCGATAGATCGGCGCGCCGGCGGGTGAGGCAACCGCGCCGCCATCGACGAAGATCTCCTGGCCCTGAATATGGGCGGCATCGTCCGAGGCGAGGAACAGCACCGTCTTCGAGATGTGATCCGGCTCGCCAATGCGTCCCAACGGCGTCGCGAGCCCGATACGCTTCTCGAACGCCTTCTCCGCGTCAGGCGTTGCAATCGCCGCGCCCCAGATCGGCGTGCGGACCGCGCCGGGCGCGACGACATTGACGCGAATGCCGCGCGGCGACAGTTCCGAAGCCATGATCCGCGCCATCGCCCGCACGCCGGCCTTTGCCGCGCCATAAGCCGAGTAGCCGGGGTTGCCGAGCACCGAGATCACCGAGCCGTTGAGAATGATCGAGGCATTGTCGTTGATATAAGGCAGCGCCGACTGCACCGTGAAGAACACGCCGGTGAGATTGGTGCTGATCACCTTCTCGAACACCTCGAGCGTCGCAGATCCCAGCGGCGTGGCGCCGGGAATGCCGGCATTGGCAAACAAAATGTCGAGCTTGCCGAACTTGTCGGTGCCCTTCTTGATCGCAGCTTCGGTCGCGGCGATGTCGGTGGCATCGGCAGCCAGCGCGATCGCGTTCGGGCCGAGTTCCCTGGCCGCGGCCTCCAGCGTCTCCTTGTTGCGCCCGGTGACGATCACCTTGGCGCCCTCGGCCACGAACAGCTTCGCCGTTGCCAGGCCAATGCCGCTGTTGCCGCCGGTGATCAATGCCGTCTTGTTCGTCAGCCTCATGCTCGTCTCCAGTGGTTGCATAATGAAACTATGTTGCCATCTAGGGCATATGGTTTTATGATGCAACCACACATCCGCGTGATCGGCGCCAAGACCGGGCGAATGCGACAGGACCAGCACCATGGTGAAGCGAACGAGTTTTGAGGGTGATGCCTGCCCGATCGCACGATCGCTGGAGGCGATTGGCGACTGGTGGTCGCTGCTGATCATTCGCGAGGCGCTGTTCGGCGTGCGCCGCTTCGGCGAGTTTCAGAGCAAGCTCGGCATGGCCAAGAACATCCTGTCGGCGCGGCTGCGGTCGATGGTCGACCACGGCATTCTGGATACAGCCCCCGCCTCCGACGGCAGCGCCTACCACGAATATGTGCTGACGCCGAAGGGCCGCGGCCTCTTCCCGATCCTGGTCGCGCTTCGGCAATGGAGCGAGGAATTCGACGATCATCCCGAGCAGATCGCGACCATCCTGGTCGATCGCGCGAAAGGCCGACCGGTGAAGAAGCTCGAACTGCGCGCCGAGGACGGCCGGCTGCTCAGTCATCCCGATACAATGGTGAAGCTGCGGCCGGCACCGCGCCGGCGGTCGGCCTGACAACCCTCGCGCTAGTCGCTCTGTGGCAAAGCTATAACCAAGCACTCGATGTCATCGGCCGCCTTGTGCGCGTTTGCGCACTGGGGCGGGCGATCCAGTATTCCAGAGACGGCGAAGGATACGGAGAAGCCGCGGCGTACTGGATGCCCCGCCGGAGCCTGTCATCGGGCTCGCCGAAGGCGAGACCCGGTGGCGGGGCATGACAGCCCCCGTAGCCCGGATGCAGCGAAGCGCAATCCGGGATTCTCCCGCGCAAAGGCCCCGGATTTCGCTTCGCTGCATCCGGGCTACGAACTCCCTCATGACAGCTTGCGCTTGCTCCGCAGCCGAAGGTGCTCATCGGCCTCCAGCTTGGTCATGCCCAGGAGATAATGGAGCACGCCCAGCTTGTGGCGCTCGGCGAGCTTGCGCAAGCTGGCCACCTGCTCGGCTATGAAGGCAACCGCCTCGTCAGCGCCGCCCTCGCCCGGTTCCTCGTTGCGCGAACGTGCTTGCGCGCGCGACGCGGCGCGCGCGCGTTTCCGTCCTGGTTTTGCCACCAGTCCACCCGAATCCATGCCCCGCGGGGACATTACGCCTACAGCGACCACAACTCCAAGGTGGTAATTTGCAACTTTCTCGATATGAAACTTTTCCCATTCGGCGGGCTTTCAACACCCTTCGATTTGACAGGACCCGCCCCACCACCCATGTTCGGGACGAAACGGCCGACCCGAATCTAGAGGAAATCGGCCCGAGATTTCCCCGTAAGTTACTGGAACTACATGAATATCGTCATTGTGGAGTCGCCGGCGAAAGCCAAGACGATCAACAAATATTTGGGCTCGTCCTATGAGGTTCTGGCCTCGTTCGGCCATGTTCGCGACCTGCCCGCGAAGAACGGTTCCGTCGATCCCGAGGCCAATTTCAAGATGATCTGGGAGGTCGACCCCAAGGCGGCCGGCCGGCTCAACGATATCGCCAAATCCCTGAAGGGTGCCGACCGCCTGATTCTGGCGACCGACCCTGATCGCGAGGGCGAAGCCATCTCCTGGCACGTGCTGGAGGTGATGAAGGAGAAGCGCGCGCTGAAAGATCAGAAGATCGAGCGCGTGGTGTTCAACGCCATCACCAAGCAGGCGGTCACGGACGCCATGAAGAACCCGCGCCAGATCGACGGCGCGCTGGTCGACGCCTATATGGCGCGCCGCGCGCTCGACTATCTGGTCGGTTTCACCCTCTCCCCCGTGCTGTGGCGCAAGCTGCCGGGCGCCCGCTCGGCCGGCCGCGTGCAGTCGGTGGCGCTGCGCCTCGTCTGCGACCGCGAGCTGGAGATCGAGAAGTTCGTGCCGCGTGAGTACTGGTCGCTGATCGCGACCCTGCTGACACCGCGCGGCGACGCCTTCGAGGCACGCCTGGTTGGCGCCGACGGCAAGAAGATCCAGCGCCTCGACATCGGTACCGGCGCGGAAGCCGAGGACTTCAAGAAGGCGCTGGAAGCGGCCACCTACGCGGTGACCGCGGTCGACGCCAAGCCCGCGCGCCGCAATCCGCAGGCGCCCTTCACCACCTCGACCTTGCAGCAGGAAGCCAGCCGCAAATACGGCTTTGCGCCGGCGCACACCATGCGCATCGCCCAGCGCCTCTATGAAGGCATCGACATCGGCGGCGAGACCACCGGACTCATTACTTATATGCGTACCGACGGCGTGCAGATCGATCCGTCCGCGATCACCCAGGCACGCAAGGTGATCGGCGAGGATTACGGCAACGCCTATGTGCCTGACGCCCCGCGCCAGTACCAGGCCAAGGCCAAGAACGCCCAGGAAGCGCACGAAGCGATCCGCCCCACCGACCTCACGCGCCGTCCCGACAACATGAGCCGCAGGCTCGATGCCGATCAGGCCAGGCTGTATGAGCTGATCTGGAAGCGCACCATCGCGAGCCAGATGGAATCGGCCGAGCTGGAGCGCACCACGGTCGACATCACGGCCAAGGCCGGCGGTCGCACGCTGGAGCTGCGCGCCACCGGGCAGGTCGTCAAGTTCGACGGCTTCCTCGCACTTTATCAGGAAGGCCGCGACGACGAGGAGGACGAAGACTCCCGCCGCCTGCCCGCGATGAGCCAGGGCGAGGCGATCAAGCGGCAGTCGCTCTCCGTCACCCAGCACTTCACCGAGCCGCCGCCGCGTTTCTCCGAAGCCTCGCTGGTCAAGCGGATGGAAGAGCTCGGCATCGGCCGGCCCTCGACCTATGCCTCGATCCTGCAGGTGCTGAAGGACCGTGGCTACGTCAAGCTCGAGAAGAAGCGCCTGCATGGCGAGGACAAGGGCCGCGTCGTGGTCGCGTTCCTCGAAAGCTTCTTCAACCGCTACGTCGAGTATGACTTCACCGCCAACCTGGAAGAGCAGCTCGACCGCATCTCCAACAACGAGATCTCCTGGCAGCAGGTGCTGAGGGATTTCTGGACCGGCTTCATCGGCGCCGTCGAGGAGATCAAGGATCTGCGCGTCGCGCAGGTGCTCGACGTGCTCGACGACATGCTGGGCCAGCACATTTATCCGCCGCGCGCCGATGGGGGCGACATCAGGCAGTGCCCGAGCTGCGGCACCGGCCGGCTCAATCTGAAGGCCGGCAAGTTCGGCGCCTTTGTCGGCTGCTCGAACTATCCGGAATGCCGCTACACCCGTCAGCTCGCCGCCGACGGAGAGACCACCGCCGACCGCTCGCTCGGCCAGGATCCGGAGACCGGCCGCGATGTCTGGGTCAAGGCCGGCCGCTTCGGCCCCTACATCCAGCTCGGTGAGCAGAAGGATTATGAGGAAGGCGAGAAGCCGAAGCGTGCGGGCATCCCGAAGGGCACCTCGCCCAGCGATGTCGACCTGGAGCTTGCGCTCAAGCTGTTGTCGCTGCCGCGCGAGATCGGCAAGCATCCCGAGACCGGCCAGCCGATCACGGCGGGCCTCGGCCGCTTCGGGCCGTTCGTGAAGCACGAGAAGACCTATGCCAGCCTCGAGGCCGGCGACGAAGTCTTCGACATCGGCCTCAACCGCGCCGTGACGCTGATTGCCGAGAAGGTCGCCAAGGGCCCGAGCCGCCGTTTTGGTGCCGATCCCGGCAAGGCGCTCGGCGATCATCCCACCCTCGGCACCGTCACCGTGAAGAGCGGCCGTTATGGCGCCTATGTCACCGCGGGCGGCGTCAACGCGACCATCCCGGCCGAGTTCGAAAAGGACACGGTAACGCTGGCGCAGGCGATCGCATTGATCGACGAGCGAGCGGCCAAAGGGGGCGGAAAGGGCGGCGGCAAGGCGAAGGCCAAGAAGGCCGCGAAGCCGGCCAAGGCCAAAAAGACGACAGAGCAGGCTGCGGACGGTGACGACACCGCGCCGAAGCCAAAGAAACCGGCCGCGAAGAAAGCCGCGGCCAAATCCGAATCCACAAGCAAGGCGCGCGCTGCCGTGTCGACGACTGCCAAGACGTCGCCGACCAAGAGCGCCGCCACCAAGGCTCCGGCCAAGAAGAGTGCCGGCAAGAATTAGAGGTTAAGTGAAACCAAAGAAAGACCGTGGCTTTCCCGACAGGCAAGCCATCGTCGCCTTCATCAAGGCACATCCAGGAAAGGTCGGAACGCGCGACATCGCGCGCGAGTTCGGCCTGAAGAACGCCGACCGCATCGAGCTCAAGCGCATTTTGCGCGAGCTCGCCGACGACGGCACCATCAAGAAGAAACGCCATACGGTCTCCGAGCCGGACGTCCTTCCGCCGACGCTGCTCGCCGATATCACCGGCCGCGACCGCGACGGCGAGCTGATCGCCTCCCCCGCCGAATGGGACGAGGTCGAGAGCGGCGAGCCGCCAAAGATCCTGATCGAGATGCCGCGCCGGCCCAAACCCGGCACCGCCGCCGGAATCGGCGACCGCGCATTGCTGCGGGTCGAGCGCACGGACGAGGGCGAAGGCCCGGCCTATCGCGGCCGTATCATCAAGCTCATCGACAAGGTCAAGAGCCGCATCCTCGGCGTGTTCCGCGCGCTGCCTGAAGGCGGCGGACGGCTCATCCCCGTCGACAAGAAGATGGCCGACCGCGAGCTGAATATCGCCGCCGCCGACACGAAGGGCGCGCAGGACGGCGACCTCATCAGTGTCGACATCGTCCGCACCCGCAGCTTTGGCCTAGCCTCAGGCCGCGTCAAAGAGAAGCTCGGCTCGGTCAAGTCGGAGAAGGCGATCAGCCTGATTGCGATCTACGCCCACGACATCCCCCTGCAGTTCTCCACCGCCGCCGAGCGCGAGGCGGAAGCGGCGGAGCCTGCGAATCTCAGGGGACGCGAAGACTGGCGCGACGTCCCCCTCGTCACCATCGATCCGCCTGATGCCAAGGATCACGACGACGCGGTGCATGCGCAAGCAGACCCTGATCCGAACAACAAGGGCGGCTTCATCGTCGACGTCGCCATCGCCGACGTGAGCTTCTACGTCCGGCCGGGCACCGCGCTCGACCGCGACGCGCTCGACCGCGGCAACTCGGTCTATTTCCCCGACCGTGTCGTGCCGATGCTGCCCGAGCGCATCTCCAACAATCTCTGCTCGCTGGTGCCGGGCGAGCCGCGCGGCGCGCTCGCGGTGCGCATGATCGTCGCCCCTGATGGCCGCAAGAAGTCGCACAGCTTTCATCGCATCCTGATGCGCTCGGCTGCGAAGCTGAGCTACGCGCAGGCGCAGGCTGCGATCGACGGCCGGCCGGACGACACCACCGGTCCCCTGCTCGACACGATCCTGAGGCCGCTCTATGCGGCTTACGCCTGCGTCAAGCGCGCGCGCGATGAGCGCGATCCGCTCAATCTCGATCTGCCCGAACGCAAGATCCTCTTGAAGAGCGACGGCACCGTCGACCGCGTCGTCGTGCCGGAGCGTCTCGACGCGCACAAGCTGATCGAGGAGTTCATGATCCTCGCCAATGTCGCGGCCGCCGAGATGCTGGAGAAGAAGTCGCTCCCGCTGATCTACCGCGTCCATGACGAGCCGACGCTGGAGAAGGTCCATGCGCTCGCAGAATTCCTGGAGACGCTCGACGTCCCCTTCACCAAATCAGGCGCGCTGCGCCCGACCCTGTTCAACCGCGTGCTGGCCCAGCTCGAAGGCCATGACTACTACCCGCTGGTGAGCGAGGTGGTGCTGCGCGCCCAGGCCCAGGCGGAATATTCGTCGGAAAACTATGGACACTTCGGCCTGAATTTGCGTCGGTACGCGCATTTCACCTCGCCAATCCGTCGCTATGCCGACCTCGTCGTGCACCGCGCGCTGGTCCGCGCGCTCGGGCTCGGCGAAGGCGCCCTGCCCGACAGCGAGACGCCGGAAACTTTAAGCGAAGTCGCGGCCCACATTTCGCTGACCGAGCGGCGCGCGATGAAGGCGGAACGCGAGACCGTCGACCGCCTGATCGCGCATCACCTCGCCGACCGCATCGGCGCGACCTTTCAGGGCCGCGTCTCCGGCGTCACCCGTGCCGGCCTGTTCGTGAAGCTGAGCGACACCGGCGCCGACGGATTGATCCCGATCCGATCCCTCGGCACGGAATATTTCAACTATGACGAGAGCCGCCACGCGCTGATCGGCACGCGCAGCGGCACCATGTACCAGCTCGGTGACGTCGTCGACATCAGGTTGATTGAAGCTGCCCCCGTTGCCGGCGCGCTGCGTTTCGAGCTGCTGTCGTCCTCCAGCGAGACGAGCCCGCGCGATCGCAGGCGCCCCAATCCGCAACGCCGCCCCTCCTTCAAGGCCCATCCCGGCCGCAGCCCGGATAAAAAACGCAAGCCATCAAAGCAAAAATCCGGCAAGGCGAAGGGCAAGGGAAAGGACAAGGGAAAGAACAAGGGCAAGAGCAAAGGCAACAAGGGCAAGGCTTGGTGACCATGAGCACGGCGCCAAAAATCTGGACGCGCGAGACTGGCCTCATCGAGAAGCGCGACCTCTGGGCGGCGATGAAGCGCGGCTTTCGCGGCCGCTGCCCGCGCTGCGGCCAGGGAAAGCTGTTCCGCGCCTTCCTGAAGACGGCGGACAATTGTGCAGCTTGCGGCCTCGACTTCACGCCGCACCGCGCCGACGATCTGCCCGCCTATCTCGTCATCGTCATCGTCGGCCACATCGTGGTGCCCACCATCCTCTGGATCGAAACCAATTACACGACGCCGGTCTGGCTCAGCTTCGTGGCCTATTTGCCCTTCACCTTCTTCGCCTCGCTCGCCCTGCTGCAGCCGGTGAAGGGAGCTGTGGTCGGCTTGCAATGGGCTCTGCGCATGCACGGGTTTGACGAGAACCCGCCGGGTGGTATTCCGCCTGTGTAAGCAATAAGCAAGAACCGTCTGGGTGAGGATATGAGCGATACGGCGCAGACAGCCGAGAAGGCCAAAGTCCACGAGGAAAAGGAAGCCGATCACCATCCCTATTTCCGCCCTCGGGATGCGGCAACGCTGATCCTGGTCGATCGCAGCGGCAGAATTCCAAAGGTGCTGGTCGGCAAGCGCCACGACAAGGTCGTGTTCATGCCCGGAAAATTCGTCTTCCCCGGCGGCCGCGTCGACAAGGATGATCATCGCGTGCCGTGTGCGGCCCCCATCACGCCAGAGTTAGAGGCCAATCTCGCCAAGGGCAGCCCGAAGACGCCGGCCTCGCGCGCCAAATCGCTGGCGATCGCCGCGATCCGCGAGGCCTGCGAGGAAACCGGCCTCTGCCTCGGACGCAAGGCTGAAGGCAAGGCGAGGCTCGAAGGCCCCTGGAAGCCGTTCGCCGATGCGGGCCTCCTGCCCGATCCCTCCAGCCTGTTCCTGATCGCCCGCGCGATCACCCCGCCCGGCCGCGTCAAGCGGTTCGACACGCGCTTCTTCACCGCCGATGCGTCGGCGATCACCCATCACGTCGAGGGCGTGATCCATGCGGATGCGGAGCTGGTCGAACTGGTCTGGGTCGAGCTCGGCTCAAGGCCGCTCGCCGATCTGCATCCCATGACGCGGAATGTGCTCAACGAGCTCCACACCCGTCTTGCCACCGGCCCCTTGCGCCACGACGCGCCGGTGCCGTTCTTCCATTTCTACGGCGGCGAGATGCAGAAGGATATTTTGAGCTGACCTGTCATTCTGGGGCGCGCGCAGCGCGAGCCCGGAATCCATCCCGTGTCAGTCTCTGCGGCCCGATGGATTCCGGGCTCGCCGCTTGGCGGCGCCCCGGAATGACAACTGCGTGCTTTTTCTAATCCGCGTCGGGCTCCGTGCCGACATAATCGCGCGCCGGCAGCTTTAAGACGCGGCCGAGTTCGCTGGCGAGCTTGTTTGCATCCTCGCGCTTGGTGAAGCTCTGCAGTGTGATCGGCTCGGTGCCCTTGTTGCCGCAGAGATTGACGTCGTAGGTCGTCAGCTCGGGATCGTAGTCGTCGGTGATGCTGATGAAGTGATAATCGGCGAGATCGCGCGATTTGCGAAAGTTCAGCGGGCCGAATTGCCTGGTGACGACGATCTGGCGCAGAGCCGCGTTGAGCACGACGAAGCTGCGGAAGGTCAGCAGGATCAGGCCGGGAATGCCGACGAGCAGCCCGAGGCCCGAAAACACCAGCACCGGCACAAGGTCGTCGGCAAGCCGGCCGAAGCCGGAGAAATCCTGGCGCAGGCCGAGCGCGACATTCCACAGCAGATAGAAGCCCGCCGCCAGCAGCGGCAGCGACAGCAGCCGGCCGAACCACGGCATCGGTCGGTCGATCCGGACGATGCCGCCGTCTACGGTCGTTGCGCTGGCCATGAAAGGTCTCCTCGGGAGCGAAGGTCATGGCTTGGTCGGCGCGGGTGCCGGATTGGTTCGACGGCTTGCTCTCTCCCCGTCATTCCGGGGCACGCCCCTTGGCGCGAGCCCGGAATCCATCGCTCGACGGTCACCGCGGCCCAATGGATTCCGGGCTCGCCGCTAACGCGGCGCCCCGGAATGACGGAAACGTGCTGAACGTGTCGCAAAAAACAAAAAATTCTTCTTGGCCATCCCAATGGCGGAGTTCCGCCGCGTGCCTATGTCTTTCCCCAACAACACCAGAACGGGATTTTGGGCGCGATGGCACAACGGCAACTCAAGCTTGGCGCGTTCATGCGCCCGATCAGCATCCACACCGGCGCCTGGCGCTATCCCGGGGCCTGGCCCGACGCCAATTTCAACTTCTCACACATCAAGACGCTGATCAGAAAACTCGAGGCCGGCAAGTTCGACGCCTTCTTCATGGCCGATCACCTCGCCGTGTTGAACATGCCGGTCAACGCGCTCAAGCGCAGCCATACCGTCACCTCGTTCGAGCCGTTCACGCTGCTCTCTGCCCTTTCCGCCGTCACCGAACGCATCGGCCTGATCGCGACGGGCTCGACCACCTTCGACGAGCCCTATCACGTCGCTCGCCGCTTCGCCTCGCTCGACCATCTCAGCGGCGGCCGCGCCGGCTGGAACATCGTCACGACCTCGAACCCGGACGCCGCACTGAATTTCGGTCTCGACGACCACATGGAGCACGCCGAGCGCTACAAGCGCGCCCGCGAATTCTACGACGTCGTCACCGGCCTGTGGGATTCCTTCGCCGACGACGCCTTCGTGCGCGATGTCGAGAGCGGGCTGTTCTTCGATCCCTCGAAGATGCACGTGCTCGACCACCACGGCAAATATCTGAGGGTGCGCGGCCCGCTCAACATCGCCCGCCCGGTGCAGGGCTGGCCCGTAATCGTTCAGGCCGGCGCGTCGGAAGACGGCAAGCAGCTTGCGGCCGAGACTGCGGAAGCCGTCTTCACCGGCGGCGGCAGCCTCGCCGACGGGCAGAAGCTCTATGCCGACATCAAGGGCCGCATGGAGAAGATCGGCCGCGACCCTGAACACCTCAAGATCCTGCCGGGCGCCTTCGTCGTGGTCGGCGACAGCGTCGACGAGGCCAAGGAGAAGCGCGCCCTGCTCGACAGCCGCGTGCATTACGACAGCGCCATCGCCTCGCTCTCGGTGATCCTCGGCACCGACGCCTCCGGCTTCGATCCCGATGGACAGCTCCCCGAGATCCCCGAGACCAACGCCAGCAAGAGCGGCCGCCAGCGCATGGTTGACCTCGCCAAGCGCGACAAGCTCACGGTGCGCCAGCTCGCCCAGCGTGTCGGCGGCTATGGCGGGCTGTCCTTCGTCGGCACGGCCAAGACCATCGCCGACCAGATGGAGGAATGGCTGGTCGGGCGTGGCTCCGACGGCTTCAACATCATGTTCCCGTTCCTGCCCGCCGGCCTGGACGATTTCGTCGACAAGGTGGTCCCGGAGCTGCAGAAGCGCGGGATTTTCCGCAAAGAGTATGAAGGGGCCACTTTGAGGGAGAATCTGGGCCTGCCGCGGCCGAAAAACCGCTTCTTCGAGGCTTAATCGGCCCGATTTGAGTGGTTTTCCGGCCCTAAATCCTTGACTTCCCCCGGTTTCTGGCTAGGTTGCCGGCCAACGCGGGCCGTTTGGCCGGCTCCAGATTCCCCTGATTTTCTGAGGTTCAGAACATGGCCAAAGCGGTCACCATCAAGGTCAAGCTCGTGTCCTCGGCCGACACCGGCTTCTACTACGTCGCCAAGAAGAATTCGCGCACCATGACCGACAAGCTGGTCAAGAAGAAGTACGATCCGGTCGCGCGCAAGCACGTCGAGTTCAAGGAAGCCAAGATCAAGTAAGATCGGCGAAAGCGTCGATACGTTTTGCGGGGCCCTTTCGGGGCCCCGTTTTCTTTTGCGTGTCCGATCTCTCCACACGTCATTGCGAGCGCAGCACACCGCCAGCCTCGCGAAATCCTGGCGTGGTTAGAGTGGATCCGACTACCACCGCTCCAACCATTCATGAATCGCAGACAGCGCCGGGCCGCGGCGGCCAAACAAACCGGAAGAACCTCGCCGGCCGCACTCTGCCAGGCCGGCTTTGCGCATTTTCAGTCGGGGCGAATTGCCGAGGCCGAGCTGTGCTGCCAGCAGGCGCTGACACTGGATGAGCAGCACCCGGATGCGCTCCATCTCCTGGGTGCGCTTTGTTTTCACGCGAAGCAGCCTGACGCCGCCGAGGAATGGATCGGCCGAGCCGTCCGGCAAGCGCCGAAGGCCGAGTATCTCCTCAGCCTCGCCACAGTGCTGGAGCGACAGGGCCGGCTCGAGGACGCACGGCACCACTACGGCCATGCCTTGAGCCTGAAGCCCGACGATGCCGGCCTGTGGAATCACCTCGGCAATCTGCTCTGGCAGCTCGGGCACAAGGACGAAGCGGCGCAGCACCTGTTGCAGGCCTTGAAGCTCAATCCGCACTATTGGGAAGCCGCGCACAATTGCGGCATGCTGCTGCTTGAACTCGAACGGCATGCGGAAGCCGTAAGATGCTTTGACATCGCCGAGAGGCTGAACCGAAGCTCCGCGGCCCTGCATCAGATGCGCGCCGTTTGTCTCTCGGTGCTGGGCCGCTTCGACGAAGCAGAGGCCGACTACGAAAAATCCATCGCGCTCGATCCGAACCTTGCGGAGACGCACAACAATCTCGGCCTCCTGCACTGGCGCTTTGGCCGGCTGGAGCAGGCTTTTGCCTGCTTCGATCGCGCGCTCGCGCTCCGCCCCGATTTCCGCGCCGTGCTCAACAACAAGGCCGTGGTCCTGCTGCATCTGCAAATGCTGGACGAGGCCTTTGCGACCCTGCGCAAATCGCTCGCCGCCGCACCTGATGATGCGCAGACGCTGTTCTATCTGGCGACGCTTCAGCTCCTCACTGGCGATTTCGAGCACGGCTGGGTTGCGCGTGAGGCGCGTTGGCGGTTGCCTTCAGTCGGCCTGGTCGATCGCGGATTTTCGCAAGCCCTTTGGCGTGGCGACCAGCCGCTCGCAGGCAAGACCATCCTGCTGCACTCCGACGAGGGGCTGGGCGATGCGATCCAGTTCGCCCGCTATGTGCCCATGGTGGCGGCATCAGGCGCGCGCGTCATTCTCGAGGTCGAGCCTCCGATCCAACAGCTTCTGGGCGGCATCGAAGGGGTCGCAGAATGCATCGGCCGCTCCTCGACGCCGGAATTCGACTTGCACTGCCCCCTGGGAACGCTGCCACTGGCATTCGGCACGCGGCTCGATACGATCCCGCTCGCGCACGGCTACGTTCCTGCGCCGCCGGCAACGCGAATGACAGCGTGGGAAGACCGGCTTGAACAGCGGCTTGGCGCTCACGATCGCTTCCGCGTCGGCCTGGTCTGGGCCGGCAATCCTGACCACAAGAACGATCACAACCGATCGATGGCGCTGCGCACGCTCGCGCCGCTGCTGGATTGCGACGCCCAGTTCGTCTCCCTGCAAAAAGGCGTTCGCGATCAGGACCGCGCCTTCCTCGCCGAACGCCGTGACATCGTCGACCTTACGGAGCATCTCACCGACTTCAGCGAAACAGCGGCGCTGATCTCCTGTCTCGATCTGGTGATCACAGTCGACACCAGCGTCGCCCATCTCGCCGGCGCGCTAGCCGCGCCCGTCTGGACGCTGCTGCCCTTCAATCCGGATTGGCGCTGGCTGATCGAGCGCGACGACAGCCCGTGGTATCGATCGATGCGGCTGTTCAGGCAGACAACGCGCGGCGACTGGGCCAGCGTGGTGGACGACGTATGCCGCGCACTCGAAAAGCAGATCGCCGCGTGGCGCGCAAGGGAGGATCAGGCGTCCCTCCTGCCTGCCTGATGAGCGCGCAGGCGGCCAAGTCGGCGAGATCAAAGTAAGATCGGCCAATGCTGCCGAGTTTTACGGGGCGCTCGCGACCCCGTTTTTATTTGCGACCAATGGTCGTAGCCTCCAAATCCATGATCGCAGCCTTGGACGAGGGACATGTCGGTGGCTATTCGGTCGCTTACGGCCGCGACGATACCTATTTTCCGGTCTACGTCACGGCGGCGCTCGCCGCGATCTTCTGCACGGCTGCGCTTCTCACCGGCGCGATCTACTGGCTTGCGCTCGCGGCACTCGCGGCCGGGTTCACCTACTACAACATTCCGCTGCTCGAGTCCGGCCGGCCCACGATCGGCGCGAACCAATACGGCATCTTCATCCAGGCCTTCGGCCTGATCCGGTGGCGCGCCATCGAGCGCATCGATCTCGTCGAGATCGCCGAGCGCGCCATGACGGTGCATGAACTCCAGATCGTGCTGAACGCACCGCTCACCAGCGCGCTCGTGGCCGACTGGCGCAAGCAACCGTCCTGGCGCTGGCTGATGCGCCTGCCCTGGCGGATGAGCCACACCAACATGGTACGGATCAATGTCGAGCCGTTCGATCAGCCGCCGGACATGATCCATCGCACCTTCCTGCGGATGTGGCGCTACTACCGCAGCTAGTGCACGACCTCGCCATGCAGTGCGAGGTCGAGACCGTCGCGCTCCATATCCTCCGACACCCGCAAACCGACGAACAGCTTGATCACGGAGAGGATGATCAGGCTGACGACGGCGTCGTAAACAAAGACGGTAGCGACGCCGATGCACTGGTTGACGAACTGGCCGGGATTTCCTTCCAGCACGCCCGCAGTGCCGCCATATTGCTCGACGGCAAAGACCCCGGTGAGCAGCGCGCCGACGATGCCGCCGAGGGCATGGACGCCGAAGCAATCGAGCGCGTCGTCATAGCTGAACATGGCCTTGAGCCCGGTGCATCCCCAGTAGCAGAGAACGCCGGCCGCGATGCCGATCACGAAGGCCCCTACCGGGCCCACGAAACCGGACGCCGGCGTGATGGCGACGAGGCCCGCGACCGCGCCCGAGCAGATGCCGACAACCGTCGGCTTGCCCTTGAGCGACCACTCCACCAGCATCCAGGTGAAGCCGGCGACCGCCGTTGCGATCTGCGTCACCAGCATCGCCATGCCGGCCTGCATGCCTGCCGTCACCGCGGAGCCCGCGTTGAAGCCGAACCAGCCGACCCACAGCAGCGAGGCGCCGATGAAGGTCAGCACCATGTTGTGCGCCGGTCCCGTTTCCTTGCGCTTGCCGAGCATGATGGCGCACATCAGGCCCGCGACGCCGGCGTTGATATGCACGACGGTTCCGCCGGCGAAATCGAGCACCTTGACCCAGGCGGCGTCGTTGCCGGACGAGAAGATGCCGTCGGGGCCCCACACCCAATGCGCGATCGGCGCGTAGACGAAGATCGCCCACAGGCCGATGAACCAGAGCATCGCGGAGAATTTCATCCGCTCGGCGAACGCCCCTGCAATCAGCGCCGGCGTGATGATCGCGAACGTCATCTGGAAGCAGATGTAGACGCTTTCGGGAATCGTCGCCGCGAGCGGATTGGGATTGCCGATCCCGCCCTTGCCGATGTCGCTGAGGATGTCCCTCAGGAACATGCGGTCCAGCCCGCCGATGAACGGCGTGCCGGCGCGGAAGGCCAGGCTGTAGGTCAGGATCGCGAACAGGATGGTGACGAGGCAGGTCACCGCGAAGCTGGTCATCACGGTGTCGCCGACGTTCTTCTTGCGCACCATGCCGCCATAGAACAGCCCAAGCCCCGGAACCGTCATCATCAGCACCAGCGCAACGGAGGTGAGCATCCAGGCGGTGTCGCCGGAATTGGGCGTGCACTTTTCGAGGATCTTGCCGCCGCAGGCGGGCGGGGCCGTATCCTCGGCGAGCGCAACCTCGCCGAGGGCGAGGTAGAGAAGCGCAATTCCCAACAGCGCGACCACCAGTGTCACGAGCCTTTGGCGCGTGGATATTCTCGACTCCATCATCGTCCTCCCAAGTCTCAAGAGATCAATCGCGAGAGATTGGCTTCCGGGCATTGTTTGCATGGAGCCGCAGGGATGATCATTCGCGCCGGAGCGACAGCGCCAGCGTGATCGGCTCGGATTTTCGGGGCAAAATGATCGAGGCTCGACGCGATGAAGTCGTCGAGCGTCGATGTCTGGAGACTGGCATCGACCAGCCTCATGGCTTATCGGCCTTTCCCTTGTCGCCAGATCGGAAGGCGTTAGACGCGGTTCCAATTCCAGGCGAAAGGAGAGATGCAAGATTCGCACCATCGAAACGATTCAATCAAGCTGCTGAATGCGCTTCGATTCCAGTTTGCTGCTGTGCGGAAGCCGCGCCACGCGCTGCTTCACAGAGGTGCGCATCGCCCAACGGATGAGCAGCGGCTGATGATGCCTACGCGGTTCGCAGCAAGGGCGGCGCGGTCGGTTTGATCAGCGCGAATGCGATCTGGACGATGCCGCCGGCAAGGCCGAGCGCGACGCCGATGCGCCAGGCCATGGAGTATGAGCCGAGCGTGTCATAGATCAGCCCTCCTCCGTAGGCGCCGAGGAAGCTGCCGATCTGGTGGCTCATGAAGGCCAGGCCCTGAATCATCGCCTGCCAGCGCAGGCCGAACATCTCGGCGACGGCGCCGGCAACCAGCGGGCCGACGCCCATCCACAGGAAGCCCATGATGGCGCCGAACAGCAGCGTCGAGAACGGCGTCGCCGGCAGCATGAAGTACCAGGCCAGCGCGAGCGAACGCAGGAGGTAGATCGCGCCCAGCAGCGCCAGCTTGTTCCAGCGCTGGCCGGCCCAGCCGAAGAACAGCGAACCCAGCACGTTGAAGCCGCCGATCATGCCGAGCGTCTGCGCGCTCAGCATCGGATCGAGCCCGCAGATGGCGAGATAGGACGGCAGATGCGTAGTGAGGAACACGAGCTGCATGCCGCAGACGAGATAGGCGCAGGTCATCACCACGAAGGAGGCGTTGCCGAACGCGGCCCTCGTCACGGAGGCGGTCGTGGCATCGCCGATATCGTCGGCAGCAGGCTTTGGCAGCGGAATGGCATCGACGCGGCCGGCGTACCACGCGGCCGGGATCATCAGCACCGACATGACGACAAAGCCGGCAAGGCCGATGCGCCAGCCAAAACCCTCGTTGAGCATCTGCCCGATCGGCGCCGACAGCAGCGCACCGAGCGAGCCTGCGCCCGAGACCATGCCGAGCACGGTCGAGCGCACCGTCGCAGGCACCGCGCGCGCCGCCACCGACATCGCGATCGCAGCCGCGGTGCAGGCCAGCGAAGTGCCGATCAGCACGCCGGCGCCGACCATGATGCTGACGAGCCCGTTCGCCGTCGCCATCAAAGCGAGGCCGGCGATGTACATCAGCGCGCCCGCGATCATGATCGGGCGGAAGCCGTAGCGCACCGTCATCGCCCCGGCGAGCGGCTGGAGGAAGCCCCAGGCGAGGTTCTGCACGGCGAGCGCCAGCGTGAAGTCCGACACCGAGAGATGGATGTCGTGCGTCAGCGGCGGCATGAAGATGCCGAGCGACTGCCGCAGCCCCATGCTCAGCGTCAGCATGATCGAGGCGCCGATCAGGATCGGCAATGTCGGACGCAGGACCTGCAACAGGGGCATTTTTGTTCTCCCTCATGGGCGCTGGCCGCGCGCCGGCATCTGCATTATCGGTCGATTTTGGTTACACAGACCTGTGTAATTAGTCTATAGGTAACGGGCGCTGTCAAGGTGCTTGTTACACAGGTCTGTGTTATGCCGTCCGCCGAAAAATCCGACATGAAGGAACGGATCCTTCAGACCGCCGACAGGCTGTTCTATCTGCAAGGCATTCGCGCCATCGGCGTCGATACCATCGCGGCCGAGATCGGCATCAGCAAGCGCACGCTCTACAACCACTTCCCGTCCAAGGACGCGCTGATCGCAGCCTATCTGGAGCGCCGCTTCGTCAGCGCCCGCCCCTCCGACAAGCCGCCGGCCGAGCAGATCCTCGCCACCTTCGATTCGCTGGAACGGCGCTTTGCGGCCAAGGATTTTCGCGGCTGCCCGTTCGTGAATGCGGTCGCCGAGCTCGGGCCCACGGACCGCGCGGTGAAGAAGATCGCCATCGCCTTCAAGGAAAGCCGCCGCGTCTGGTTTCGCGAGCGACTGACCGAGCTCGGCGTCGCCGATGCGGACGCGCTCGCAACGCAGCTCGTGCTGCTGGTCGACGGCTCGATCGCCCAGGATTTAGTGCGTGACGATCCCGCGATGGCGCGCGCGGCGAAGGAAGCGGCCAAGGTGTTGCTGCGGAATGCCGGCGTGGATGTGGGTGGCGATGCGAAGCCGGTGAAGGGCAAGCGGTCATCTCAATAACCGCTGTCGCCGCACCTCTCGGTGTCCTCACCCGCGAAAGCGGGTGATCCAGTATTCCAGAGGCAGTTGTGATTGAACCGAGACGCCGCGGCGTACTGGATTCCCCGCCTGCCGCCTACGCTAAAGCTTCGGCGCCCCTAGACCTCAACCCCGGCGAAGCCTTGGCGTAGCCGGGTCGCGGGGAATGACAGCAGAGTTTGCGCGAATAGCGGAGCGCAACAACCGAGCAGAGATCACCCCGTCAGAACATTGTATTCCGCCCGAGGTTTCGACATCATAGGCTGCCCCTGCCTTGCATTGTCTCGATCATGATCGTTGCAGATCGCTTGCCGGAATTGCGACAGCGGCGGCTTGAGGCCTCTCAAGAGGCGGAATGTGGCGCCTGACGGCCGCAAGCGCGACGAAGACCAGGATCATGGCCCCGCCGAGCATGAGCAGATAGGCCGACGCACCTCCCGAAGTGATCACGGCAGCTCCCGCGAACGCGCTCAGGATCGCACCAAATCGGCCAAAGGCGAGCGCCGACGCCGTCCCGGTCGCGCGCACGGCCGTCGGATAGACATAGGCGCACAACGCAAACATGGTCGACTGCACCGCATTGACGAACAGCCCGTGCACGCCGAGGCCGGCAATTAACAATGACGTCTGGTCCTTCGTGCCGAGCTGCTGGATGACGAGAGCGCTTGCGGTCGCGCCGATACAGCATGCCAGAAGCGGCCAGCGAGACCCGAAGCGTGCAATGGCGACAGCGCAGAACAAGGCGCCGAATACGCCACCCATGTTGTAGGCGGTCAGCCCGGAAGCTGCCACCGCCACGTCGAGGCCCTCCGAGGTCAGCATCGTCGGCAGCCAGCTGAAGGCGCTATACACGGCGAGCAGGCACATGAAGAACGCGCACCAGATCGCAATGGTGTCGCGAGCAAGCCCCGTCTCGAACAATGCGGCCAGTCCCTTGCGCTGCTCCGCGCGCTGTTCGATCCTGTCGCTGAACGTCGCGTCCGCGGGGATCGTCCGGGACATGCGCGCGAGCAAGCCTGACAGTTCCGCCCAGCGCGCCGAGCGGCGGACCAGGAAGCGCGGCGATTCCGGCAGGCCCAACACCAGCAGCAGACTGAGGATCAGCGGCAGCGAGCCGCCGATGAAGAAGAGCGCACGCCAGCCCAAGGCCGGGAGCACGGCGCTGGCGAACAGGCCCGCGAGCATCCCGCCCAGGGGCACGCAGACGATGGTTGCCGTCACCGCCAAAGTGCGGTGGCGGAGCGGCGTGAACTCCGCGGTCGTCGTCGTCGAGGTCGGCAAGGCACCGCCGATGCCAAGCCCGGCGACGAAACGAAGGCAGCCGATCGTCAGGAGATCCGGCGCAAGGCCGATCGCGCAAGTCGCGGTGCCGAACACAAGGACGCTGCCGATCACCGCCCAGCGGCGGCCAAAGCGGTCCGCGAACAATCCCGCACATGCGCTGCCGATCGCCATGCCGACCAGGCCGGCAGCGACCACCGGCGCAAACGCCCCGCGAGTGACGCCCCATTCCTTGATGATCACCGGAATCGCAAATCCGATGAGCTGACCGTCGAACCCGTCCATCACGATCGACAGCGCGGCCAGCAGGACCGCGATCTTCTGGAACGCCGTGAAGGGACCCTCGTCGAGCAACTGGCCGACGTCTATTGCATTCGCTGCGCGTGCACCCGTGAGATTCATGATCTCTCGCCTTCTGTTCAGAACGGATAGTGACGTGGGGAGGTCTGCATGGTGATCCAGCGCAGCTCGGTGAACTCGGCGATGCCGGCCTTGCCTCCGAAGCGCCCGAAGCCAGAGTCCTTGACACCCCCGAACGGCATCTGGGCCTCATCATGCACGGTCGGACCGTTGATGTGGCAGATTCCGGATTCGATCCGCGCCGCCACCCGCATGCCTCTGGCGGAGTCCGTGGTGAATACGGCCGACGACAATCCGTAGGCATTGTCGTTGGCGCAGACGATCGCGGCCTCCTCGCCCTTGACGCGAACGATCGGCTTGACGGGACCGAAGGATTCCTCGCTGTAGATCCGCATGTCGGCCGTCACGTTGTCGAGCAAAGTGGTCGGCATCAGCGTCGAGTCCGCCTTGCCGCCGCAGAGCAGCTTCGCGCCCTTGGCGAGCGCATCGTCGATCAGCTCGTTGCAGCGAGCGACCGTCGCCATGTCGACGACGGAGCCAAGCACCACCGGGCCTTTCCTGGGGTCACCGACCGGCAGCTTGCCGGCCTTATCGGCCAAGCGCTGGACGAACACATCGGCAATGCTCTCGTCCACGATGATCCGTTCCGTGGACATGCAGATCTGCCCGGAATTGGCGAACGCGCCGAAGGCGGCGCCGTTGACCGCGGCGTCAAGATCGGCGTCGTCGAGCACCACGAGCGGCGCTTTGCCGCCAAGCTCGAGCACGACGGGCTTCAAGTACTTGGCGCAGACGCCGGCGATGATCTTGCCGACACGGGTCGAGCCGGTGAAGTTGACGCGGCGAACCGAGGGCTCGGCGATCATCGCCTCGACGACGGCGGCGGCATCCTTCGGCGCATTGGTGACGTAGTTGACGACGCCGGCGGGAAAGCCCGCCTCCCGCAACGCTTCGACGATGAGACCATGCGTCGCCGGGCAAAGCTCCGAGCCCTTCAGCACCACTGTGTTGCCGCAGGCGAGCGGCCATGCGACCGCGCGCACACCGAGAATGACCGGTGCGTTCCAGGGCGCCATGCCGAGGACAACGCCGGCCGGACGGCGCACGCCCATCGCCAGGCTCCCCGGCACGTCGGACGGAATGATCTCGCCGCCGATCTGCGTCGTCATGGCGGCGGCCTCGAGCAGCATGCCGGCGGCAAGATGGACATTAAAGCCGCTCCATAGCGCCGACCCGCCTGTCTCCGCGGCAATCGCCGCCGCAAAGGCATCGGCCTTGGCTTCGAGGCAATGCGCAGCCTTGGTCAGAAGCGCGCGCCGCTCGGAGGGGCCGACGGCAGACCAGGACGGAAATGCGCGTGCGGCGGCCCGCACCGCCGCAACTGCATCGGCCGCGGTCGCCGCAGGAGCCCGTGTCGCAACGGTCGAATCGAGCGGGTTCTTCCGTTCGAAGGTTGCGCCATGGCTAGCCTGCTGCGGCTCTCCGTCGATCAGCATGGAAATCGTGTTCATGGTTTTCTCCCCTTCCTTCTCGATTTGTTTTGCTGCCAGGCGATCGTCGACCTCAACGTCGATGAGCATCGGCCCATCCGAGGCAAAGGCCTTGTCCAGCGCGGCATGCAGCGCCTCGGCATTGTCGACGCGGACTGCGGGACAGCCCATTCCCTTGGCAATCGCCACGAAGTCGAGGTCCGGCAGGTCGGTGCCCTGAACTGGCTCTTGCGAGGCAAAGCCGAACGACGGAGCAAAATCCTGCAGCGCGGCGTAGCGGCCATTGTTGACGATCACGAAAGTGATCGGCAGCGAGAGCTTGGCCGCGCTCCAGACCGACTGGATCGAGTAGAGGCTCGAGCCGTCCCCGATCACGCCGATCACCCGCGTGCCCCGCTTTCCCAAGGCGACGCCGACGGCCGCCGGCATGCCGTAGCCGAGTCCGCCGCTGTCCATGGTGTAGAAGCCTTCGCTGCGGACAATGGGTAAATGAGCGTGCATCACCGACCGCGCGCTCGGCGCCTCCTCGACGATGATGCTCTCGGCCGGTCGCCGCTCGGCGAGCGACTGGAAGAGATAGGCCGTCGATAGCGGAGCGGTCGGCTGGACCTGCGGCGCAGCCGCTCGCGGTGGAGGCGCGAGACGCGCAGGCGGCTTCGCCCGTTCCAGCAGATCGATGAGCCCGAGCCGTATGCTGCCGACGGCGGCCATGCCCTGCGGCGTCCACGTCGCGGTTTGGGGATCGTCGATCAACTGGACGAGCGTGGCGCCGGCAGGCACGTGTGGCCCGAAGCCCTCGACGTGATACGTGAACGCCGGAGCACCGATCGCGAAGACGAGGTCCGCGCCCTTGAGCAGAGAGACAATTTTCTCCCGCATGGCCGGCAGGAAGCCGGCGAACAGGCGATGGTCCTCGGGAAAGCTGCACCGGCCGGACATCGGCGCCACGAAGACACGGGCATTGTGAGCTTCCGCCAGACGGACCACTTCAGAGAACGCCGAGTCGCGGTCGACCGCACCGCCGACGACGAAGGCCGGGCTCGTCGCGCCGTCGAGGGCCCGGGCAATCTGGTCGAGAACATCGGGATCGGGCCGGATCTGCTGACTGACGAGGCGGACCGGCAGATATTCCGACGGACGATCCCAGTCGTCGACCGGGACCGACACCAGCACCGGCCCGCGCGGCGGCATCATTGCAAGATAGTAGGCCCGCGCGATCGCGTGCGGCACATCCTCGGCGCGCGCAGGTTCGATGCTCCATTTCACGTATGGCTTTGGCAGCTCGGTCGCCTCGCGCGAGGCAAGGAACGGATCAAGGGCCAGCATGGAGCGTGCCTGCTGACCAGCCGTGATCACCATCGGCGTGCGGTTCTTGAACGCGGTGAAGATGTTTCCCATCGCGTTGCCGACACCGGCCGCCGAATGCAGGTTGACGAACGCGGCATTGCGGGTTGCCTGCGCGTAGCCATCGGCCATTCCGACCACGACGGCTTCTTGCAGGCCTAGAATGTAGCGAAAGTCGTCCGGAAAATTCCGGAACAGCGGCAATTCGGTCGACCCCGGATTTCCGAACACCGTGGTCATGCCGAGCCGGCGCATCAGGTCGCAGACGGCGTCACGAACAGTGAGGTGCGTGGCCTGCGAGCGCGCACGGTCGGTCGCAGAGCGTATGGCTTCCTGCATAGGCGTTTCCAAATGTTCTTGACGGCGTTGTTGGCGGCTTCGTCCGGCCGGCGCGAACTATGGAAAGCGGAGACTTGTTTTGAAATTGCCTTTTTACGGCAAAGTCATTACCTTTGTGCATGACCTTCGATTTGCGACAGTTGAACGCGTTCATGACGATCGTCTCGGCCGGCAGCCTCGGTCGTGCCGCGGACCTGCTGCACATTACGCAGCCTGCGCTCAGCCGCACTGTACGTCGCCTCGAGCAGCAGGTTGGTGCGCCGCTGTTCGAGCGTCATTCCAAGGGGATGCAACTGACGGCCGTCGGCAGCGCCCTGCTTCCACATGCAACGCTGCTGCTGCGCGAGGCTGAAAACGCGACCGAAGAAATCAATGCGATGCGCGGACTTGCGAAGGGAACAATTCGCGTCGGCGCCGTCGGCAACATCGCGAGCCTCATTCTTCCGCTGGCGATCAGCGCCGTCCTGAAGAAGTGGCCCAACCTCACCGTCTTCGTGATCGAAGGCGTGTGGGACCGGCTTGCGGAGGCCCTCGTCAAGAATGAGATCGATCTCGCATTGGGTGCCGCGACCGAGACGCTCGATGAGATCGAAGCCCTCGCCGATTGCCGCTGGCAGGATCAGAGCCACGTGGTCGCCGCCACCCGTCATCCGCTGCGCAGCAAGCGGAAGCTGACACTGGAAGATACGATGACGGAGCAATGGGCGATCACGCCACGCGGCACCGCGCCCTACGAGGATTTGCTGCGGGTGTTCCGCACCCGTGGTCTAGGGCTGCCCAACATCGTTGTCGAGACCAGGTCAACCCTCGTCCTGAAGAGCCTGATCGCTCGCTCGGGCTTTCTTGGCTGGATGCCGGAATCGATCTACGACGCCGAGCGCCGCGCTCGCATGGTGGACGCCCTGAACATCCCGGGAGCCACAAGCGCAAGAACGCTGACGGCTTTCAAACGAAGACAGGGAATCTTGCCCGCGCCAGCGATCAAGCTCCTCGATGAACTGCGGAAACTCGCGGCTCGTCCCGCGAGATGGTGATGAGCGCGGGCCGTATCAGGTGCCAGAACCCCATCATGCCAAAATGCGCCTGTTTTGCCCGAATACTCGGAGTTGCCAGCTTCGCGCTACAACCACTTCCTGTGGTTATGGCTTTCGCCAGGACGACGCCGGTGGATGTGGCGCGCAGCGCGCCCCTCGCCGTCTCACGCCGCGTGCGACACCACGCGATTGCGTCCATCATGCTTGGCGCGATAGAGCGCCATGTCGGCGCGCTTGAGGACGTCGGCGACCGCCTCGCCCTTCTGCTCCAGCGTGGTCAGCCCGATCGAGATCGTCACCTCGACGCGCTTGGTACCCTTGTGGACGGTGAACGGCTCGCCGGCAATCGAGCGGCGCAGGCGCTCGGCGACCATGCCTGCCACGTGCAAATCGGTCTCCGGCATCACGATGACGAACTCCTCGCCGCCGTAGCGGCAGGCCAGATCGATGCCGCGGATCGACTTGCGCACGCGCACCGCGAATTCGCGCAGCACATCGTCGCCGCCGTCATGGCCGAAATTGTCGTTGATCGACTTGAAATAGTCGATGTCCAGAATCATCAGCGCCAGCGGCTTGCCGCGCGTCGCGGCCTGCTCGGCGAGCGTTGCCAGATGGCTCTCCATGTAGCGGCGATTGTGCAGGCCGGTGAGCGCATCGGTGATCGCCATCTCGATCGAATTCTGCACGTTGTCGCGCAGATGATCGGTGTAGCGGCGGCGGCGAATTTGCGTGCGGGCGCGCGCCAGCAGCTCGGTCTTGTCGAGCGGGCGCAGCAGATAGTCGTTGACGCCGATCTCGAGGCCGCGCAGCAGCCGGGTCGAATTCTCCGCTTCCGCGATCGCCAGGATCGGCACGTGGCGCGTGCGCTCCAGCGAGCGGGCCTGGCTGCAAAGCCTGAGGCCGTCGAAATTGTTCAGATCGAGCGAGACGATCAGGAGGTCGTAATTGCCCTCGGCCGCATGGAACAGCGCTTCGGTCGGATTGGGCTCGACGTCGACAGTGTGCTCGGCGGCAAGGATCGACGCCAGCCGCTGATAGGACGATTCGCGATCGTCGACCAGCAGGACACGGCCGCCCTTGCCGGTATCGGCGACAGCACTGCGCTCGGGCGCCTGCATGCCGATCTCGAGCGAGGTGATGGCGCGCATGCGCAGCTCGTCGGTCATCATCTTCAGCCGCGTCAGCGAGCGCACGCGCGCGATCAACACGACGTCGGAGACGGGTTTTGTCAGGAAATCGTCGGCGCCGGCCTCGAGACCACGATTGCGATCGGCCGGGCTGTCGAGCGCGGTGACCATGACGACGGGAATGTGGTGGGTGGCCGGATCGGTCTTGAGGCGGCGGCAGACCTCGAAGCCGTCCATGTCGGGCATCATCACGTCGAGCAGGATGATGTCGCATTCGGCGCGGCGGGCCAGCGCCAGCGCCTCGGTGCCGTTCGAGGCGGTCATCACGTCGAAGTATTCGGCCGACAAACGAGCTTCGAGGAGCTTGACGTTGGCGGGAACGTCATCGACGACAAGGATACGCGCGGACACCGAAACTCACTCCCTACCCGATAAAACGCCGGACCGTCTCAATGAATTTGCCGACCGAGATCGGCTTGGACAAATAGGCTTCGCAGCCGCCCTCGCGGATGCGCTCTTCGTCGCCCTTCATCGCGAAGGCCGTGACCGCGACGACGGGGATGGAACGCAGCTCCGGATCGTCCTTGATCCAGCGCGTCACTTCGAGCCCCGAGACCTGGGGCAATTGGATATCCATCAGCACGAGGTCGGGCCGCATCTTGCGCACGAGGTCGAGCGCCTCGTAACCGTTGCTGGTGCCGGAGGTCTGGTAGCCATGCGCCTCCAACAGGTCGCGGAAGAGCTTCATGTTGAGCTCGTTGTCTTCCACGATCAGGACGGTCTTAGCCATCCCGCCCTCCTGTTTGGTCCCGACGACCGATGCATGGTAACGCCTCAGGCGCCGCTTTCCGGCGCTTCGAAAACTGGATTCAAACTAGCCCCAGAGTCGCTTGAGTTTGGTTAAACCCAAGGGGCCACTTTCTGCGATGTGGTTTCCAGTTGCTTGTCTGGGGCCGCAAGGCTCACGCCCAAGCCTCAACATAAAGACTCAGTCTCGAGACTCGGGCATAGTCCAAAGTAGACACCGAAAGTTAACGGAAAGGCAAACCGGGCCCGTGAAAAAGCCTGTTCACAACCCCCGCGAAGTCGCTGAAATCGTTGCGATTCAGGCGCTGTCCTTCGTCGCCGGCGAGCCTGAAAGGCTGGGCCTGTTCCTGGCCGAGACCGGGGTCGGCCCGGAAACGCTCCGGAATGCCGCCTCGGACCCGCATTTCCTGCTCAGCGTGCTCGATTTCGTGCTGCGCGATGACGACACCGTCAAGGCCTTTGCCAAGGCCTCGGAACTGCACCCGACCAACGTTGCCGCAGCGCGGCAGGTGCTGGGCGATGCGCTCGGCGACCGGACCTGGGAGCGCGACGTGCCGTGACCGCCCTGGAGGCAGCCGGGCCCCGCTGCTTCTGCCGGGATTGTCTGGCCGATCAGGATATGGGCGGGCGGCGCTGTTCCGCCTGCGGCTCCCCCCGCCTCGTCCGCCACCGGGCGCTTGCAGGGCTGACCATCGCCCATGTCGATTGCGACGCCTTCTATGCGACGGTCGAGAAGCGCGACAATCCTGACATCGCCGACAAGCCCGTCATCATCGGCGGCGGAAAACGCGGCGTGGTCTCGGCGGCCTGCTACATCGCGCGCACCTATGGCGTCCGCTCGGCGATGCCGATGTTCAAGGCGTTGGAGGCCTGCCCGCATGCGACCGTGATCCCGCCCAACATGACGAAGTACGTCCGCGTCGGCCGCGAGGTGCGGCAGGCCATGCAGGCGCTGACGCCGCTGGTCGAGCCGCTCTCGATCGACGAGGCCTTCCTCGATCTCTCCGGCACCGAGCGGGTGCACGGCATGATCCCGGCAAAGGTGCTGGCGCGCTTTGCCCGCGAGGTCGAGCGCGACGTCGGCATCACCGTCTCGGTCGGCCTGTCCCGCAACAAGTTCCTGGCCAAGATCGCCTCCGATCTCGACAAGCCGCGCGGCTTCGCCGCGCTCGACCAGGAGGAAGCGCGCACCATGCTGGCCGAGAAGCCGGTCGGCTTCATCTTCGGCGTCGGCCCCGCAACGCAAGAACGTCTCATGCAGCGCGGCTTCCGTCTCATTGCCGATCTGCAAAAGGCCGACGAGATCGAGCTGATGCGGCTGTTTCCCAGCGACGGCCGCCGGCTCTGGCGGCTCGCGCGCGGCATCGACGATCGCCGCGTCGAGCCCGATCGCGGCGCCAAGACGATTTCCAGCGAAACGACGTTCGAGACCGACATCCGCGATTTCGCGACGCTGGAGAAGATCCTGTGGCGGCTGTGCGAGAAGACATCGTCGCGGCTGAAAAGCAGTGAGCTTGCCGGCTCGACCGTCACGCTGAAGCTCAAGACCGCCGATTTCCGCCAACGCACCCGCTCGCAGTCGATCGCAGCCCCGACGCAGCTTGCCGCAAAGATCTTCTCGATCTGCCGCGAGATGCTGGCGAAAGAGATCGACGGCACCGCCTTCCGCCTGATGGGCGCCGGCGTCAGCGCCCTGCGCGACGGCTCGCCCGCCGACGACACCGACATGCTCGACCGCCGCGCCGCGCACGCCGAGCGTGCGGTGGACAGCCTGCGCAAGAAGTTCGGCAATGCCGCCGTCATTCGCGGCATTGCGTACGAGGGGCCCGAGAAGGCGCAGGAGTGATGGCGACCTGCCTCCACATCGTCATTGCACGGCGGGGCCCGTGTCATAGGCCGCTGGCCGACTGATCTCTGCTCAACCCATGCGATTGGAACCGGGTTGTCCCGTAGTTTTCGGTGTTTGGGCTCAGATTCTTGGGTCAAGCCGAGATCGCGGCTTGCTTCGCGGGAGCTTCGACGTGACACTGGCCGGATGCAATCGTTGGACCGGGGGGCCACGTGGAATCGAAATGGCGAATTCTGGCGCTGCTTTTCACCGCGCGCTGCGTCATGGGCATGCAGTTCGAAAGCGTCGGAGCGCTCGGCCCGCTGCTTCGAGCTGAGGGCCTCGATTACGCCCGGCTCGGCATCCTGGTCGGCGCCTATCTGGCACCCAGCGTCCTGGTTGCGCTTCCCGGCGGAATAGTGGTCCAACGGCTCGGCGAACGACCGACGCTTCTCCTCTGCGCGGCGCTGATGTTCGCCGGCGCCGTCGTCGATCTGTCGAGCGACTGGAACGCGCGCCTGCTGGCCAGAATCGTCGCGGGTACGGGCGCGGTGGTGTTTACCATCGCCGGCACCAAGATGATCGCCGATCTATTCACTGGGAGGCAGTTCGGCCTTGCGATGGCGGCGTTCGCCGGCTCGTGGCCGTGCGGGATAGCGCTGGCGTTGGTCGCATTACCGCCGATCGCGGACAAGTTCGGGCTGATCGGCGCGTCGGTAGCGATGGTGATCCTGACCCTGATGGCGCTGATCCTCTTGTTCGCGCTGCCGAAGCAGGCGCGGCCGGTCGTGCCGTTGTCCGCGGCCTTCCCAGGCGCGGCCGTCACGGCCGCGGTGGTCATTGCAGGCCTCGTCGCTGGCACTGCCAACGCCACTTTCGCCAATGCGTTTGCGTTCGGTCCGCTGCTTCTCACCGAGAGGGGCTATACGGCCGAGATCGCCGCCTCTCACGTCAGCGTCGCGCTGTGGGTCACCATCGCGGCCATCCCACTCGGCGGCGCGCTTGCGATCCGGCGAGGTGCCGGCATCTGGATCGCTGCCGCGTCCCTCCTGCTCGCCGCGCTCGGGATGGCAGCCATTCCGCTGTCCGACCACGACGTTCTCATCTTCGCAGCACTGGGGCTGGTGGCCGGTCTGTCCGGTGCGACCTTCGCCAGCCTGCCGACATGGGCGCTTCCCGTCCAGGCGCGCGCGGTCGGAATGGGAATCTACTTCTCCGCGTTCTACGGCAGCATGCTGGCGTTGCCGCCGATCGCCGGCGTCTTCGCGCACCGGGCCGGCAGTGCGGGCATCGCCTTCAACGTCGCAGCCGTCGCGCTTTTTATCGCCATCCCGCTGCTCGGGGCCTTCGCCGCACTGGTTTCCACCCCGAGCTTGGCTCCAGCGGTCGAGGAAGGTGCGGCCTAAGGCTTGCGATTTTTGGGCGGCAGCCGGAAGGGATCGGTATGTTGTCGAGATTGGGTCCTCTTTGCTTCTTGTATCTGGTGATTGCCTCGGGCCCGGCCATCGCGGAGTGCACGTCTCCGGGATTCAACCCTGGGAAAGATTTTTGCAACAACTGAAACGCGTCGGCTGCTACGGCGGCAGCGCCGATGGCAAATGGGACGACAGCTCCCAGAAGGCGCTCGGCTTGTTCAACACAAGCGCGCAAACCATGTTCGACCGCTCGGGGGCAATTGTGTCCACGTCAGCAGCGAGGCTAATTCGAAGACTTGCAACTTAAGATTCTGGTTTGCAGCCAAAGGAGCCATAGCTGCCGCAGCCGCACGGCGGATTGATCCGGCCAAGTGGCGGCTAACGCAAGATAAAGGCTGTCAGCAGCTCGGCCTTTCCTTTCAGTTCCAAAGTTGCGCGGTCGGCCTGCGGCTTCTTCTCAGAAAGGGCATCGTAAACCGTCTCGGAAATTAGAATCTCATTAGCTTTGGCCGCACTCTGCAGGCGTGCAGCCGTGTTCACCACGTCCCCGATAGCTGTAAAATTCTTCGATCCTCCTGTGGCCAGGGAGCCAACTTGCGCCTTGCCCATATGAATCCCGACACTAACCGGCAGCGACTCCGTGACCTTCCCCTCGGCCTGGATCAGCCGTCTCGTCGCTGCGACCATGATGTCCGCCGTTCGCGCGCCGAGCGAGGGCATATCGACAAGGTAGATAGCCATGACTTGGTCACCTATGAAGTCGACCAAGGCGTCATCGGAGGTGAGCACCCGATTAGCTCTCGCGTAGAAAGCGCTCACCAAGTCAGCTGCGGCGCTCGAGGTGTGGGTCTCGGACCACGAGGTGAACCCACGTAGGTCGGCGAAAAGCACTCCGACTTTCAGCTCGTGAGTTGTTGTCGGCAAGGCTTCGAAGCAGCTCCGGCAGTAGTTTGGGTTGGGCGGCGACGGCCTGATGCCGAACACTTTGCCCAGGCCACCGAACGGCACCATGCAGAACCTACATCGCGGCTCTGACGGGAGCAGCCTCAGCATTCGCCGGTGCCTGCCAACGAATCCAGTTCTGCATAGCGGCAAGATCAGCGGGTTCTCCAGCGTCGATAGACGTCGCACGACCCAGGCATCATAGTTGCAAATCAGCGAGACCAATCCCAGGAGGAGCACCCCGAGCAGAAGAAGGCCGGCCCAGATGGAGACGTACACGGCCAAAAGGAGCGCAAGCAACACCGCGATGATTTCGAGGCAGTCCACCCCGATCTCGAAGTATCTCGCCTTCGTCATGGGCGCACCAACTAAGTCGCAGGTTACCGGGGGTTCACCGGCAGGGACGCCGCGCTTTCAGCCACTTCAAGGAGGCGACATGGGGTCAAAGCTAGGGCACGTTGACTGGCGGCATAGGCGCCGTCGCGCGCGGCAAGAAATCAGTTTGATGCTGGCCGCGCGCCGCCAACATCAGCGCGAAAACGACAAAGAGTATTAAGAGCCCTCGCATCGTGCGCTGTCAAATCAAGGCATAGCCACCATGAGAGCAAGAGCAGCCCCGCCACTTCCCGGACCAGCTGCCGCAAAATATAGCGCAGCTAGGGCGATAATCCCCAGGACGCAGTAGCCGGCGATAATCCGTCCGTCGCAATCCCTTGTTAGCTGGGCTGACGGCGCGTGAGTATATGCTTTAGCTGCCATGACCTAAGTCCTTCCAGTTTGTGCTCGATGAGCGTGCTGAGACGAGGCGATGGTGTGTGTGGTGAAATGACAGTTAGTGAGCTGATCGATTGTCGTCGCGCAAGGTGGCGTGTTGTTCCATGCCACCCGACATAACCATGCTCTGGTGGAGACCAATCGCAACAGCGCCAGCGAAGAACAAGACGGCGTACAAGGCTAGGACAGCTCTCGCCCAGCGCCTGTGAGTGATCCTGTCTTCGTGAGTTCTGGCAGCAGGTTCGTCTAGTGAAAACGGCTTGGTAACGTGGGCGGAATCCTCACTAAAATAATCCATAGGAAAACTCCTTGAATTTGGTTCTGTGAGTGTTTGGGATTTCCTCTCCGGATTTGGGATACTGCAAATCCAGGTACCTTACACGTCAGCGCCGAGGGCGTTGTGTTAGCCCGTTCTCTTATGGGTCCCCACGGATTTCCCATAGTTCAATCGCATTACGAATTTAACAGGTCAGCGCTACTGCACTTCACGAGTAAGCGAAGACCGTTTTCGTTCGGCGGTATCCGACTAAGCACCACGTGCGGCAGTTGGTTATGCTTCGCTGATAACGTGCATCGGAATTCGATGCGACACGTGAACTGGCTCACAGGGGGCGCCGGAGAAACCGGCTAGAGTGAACACGGAAGTCGTGCTGCGAATATTTCTTTGCGTAGGAGATTTCCATGAAGAAGCTATTTTCGATCGGAGCTATTGCAGCTCTCCTCAGTATAGCCAGAGCGTCGGCTGCGGAGCTTCCAACGTTTGAACTTGCGGCCTTCCCGATCACGGCACACCAAGTTGCCTTGATAGGAGGAACGAATGTTGAGGAGCAGGCGCCCACACCAACGCTTATGCTCAACGGCATGTCCGCCTCCCCCCATCAGATTGCAGTCTTGGCTCCGCGCTCCAAGGTGACGGCGGCTACAATCGTTGCGAAGCAGGCATCAGTCGGATTGTCAGCGCGATAATCCAACCGGATGCATTTGCGGGTCTGATCGGCTTCGGTCGTCATCCTGTCCGTTGCTGTCTACTCGATCTCGAGGATTGCACCGCGACGCTGATGCGCGTGCCGGCCAAGTTGAAGAATCCGGAGATTGCACAATGAGCACGACCTATGGTGCAACAGGGCGGGCCAGACGGCTCGTTTTTGCGGGGCGAATTATCGGCTTCCTGGAGAGATATTGGGATGCGTTTCAAGAGCGGCGCAAACGCGAAAGATTATGCGCCGTCTTGGCCAATCTAAATGACGCGGAACTGATGGACATCGGGATTTCACGCGGCGAGATCGACCACGTCGCCTCGAACCGGGACATCGACCCGCGAGGCGTCCGATCGATCCCTCCGATGAACGTCTGATGTCAGGTATCGAGGGATTCTGGAATTGGACGCGGTGGCGTACCAATTTTTCGGGGCCGACTTTCTATGGGTCAAAGTGCAATGAACTCCGCTTATCTTGGTCACTGTAATGACGGGCGACCGTTCGGCATCGCTCAGTTGTGGTGCAAGTGGCCGAGTTTCGAGAAGTAGAGCGGGACCCCCAATCGAATACCTGTTCAATGGGTACGAGGTCCTGATCCCGAAGCCATCGGGCCGAACAGGAAAGTGACAGCCAGTCGGACCCTTTCCGCCGCATTCCCGAGACGTATCAGCGTCGAGATCCTGGTGCTAGACTTCCTGCTCCTACCGATTAGGAGGACGAATATGCCCGACAGCGTCTACAAGGTCATAGAACTGGTCGGTACCAGCACCGACTCATGGGAGAAGGCGGCCGCTAATGCGGTCGAGCAAGCTGCTCGATCTCTCCGAGATCTTCGCATTGCAGAGGTGGTCAAGCTCGATATGCAACTGGATGACAAGGGGAAAGTCGAGGCCTATCGCGCCAAGCTCAACGTATCGTTCAAGTTCGAGGGCTCCTGAGCCTCAGCACCTCGCCCCTTCTAGGGCGAGGATGGCTCCTGTTGGAAAAAGGGCGCGTGGTGGCCCCATGTACATGGTCATTCGCAAGTACAGCAAGGTTCGTTCGGTAGCGGACGCCGCTCGTCGCGCTCGGAGCGGCGTTGGCGAGATCCTAAGGCAATCGCAGGGATTCAGATCTTACCATGTGCTGGATGCGGGCGACGGCGTCGGTATCGCGGTGATGATTTTTGACGATCGCGAAAGTGCCAACGCGGCGAACGCCAAGATACTGGCATTTGTTCAAGCCAGTCTACATGACCTCGATCTTGGGGTTCCTGAAATCGCTGCCGGCGAGGTTTTGGTAAACATAGAGCCTAATGGGTCCTCAGGCATCAAGTAGCCGAAAACGCTGCCTGCTGCATGGCCTGCCGCCCGCTGATGATGCAGTCAACCTGACCCGCATCACGTTTGCGGCGATCGCGCCCTGGCACCGGCGTTTGCCGGCAAAGACTTTGCGACTGCGCATATGTTTTCAAGGAGCACACGGACATGAAGCAACACACCTGCGAAGCATTTTCCACTGCAGCGATCGGCCGGGCACTACTCATGCTGACGCACAGCTTGATGCCACCCAGGAATCCCGACGAGGACGAGGAGGACGAAGACGAAGACGAGGAAGATGATGCTGACGAACCGGCGGTCGTGCGCGAGCCGGACGAAGACTAGACTAGCCGGTGTCTGGCAGTCAGCGTTATAATATCTACCATGGGCTGGGATGCGAAAGACATAGCGCTTCTCAAAAGGCTCTGGTCCGCAGGACAGAGCGCGGCGCAGATTGCCCGACACCTCGGCTGCAGCCGTAACGCGGTCTGCGGTATGCTGAACCGTTTGGGCCTCAAGCGGGGCCATAAGCCGCCCACAGCTCGGCCCCAGATAAGGCCGGCCCCGAAGCTGACGCCGTCGTCGGCAGCCTGCGCCCGTCCCGTCGCGCGGAAGGTGGCGTCGAATACAGCAGAGAGCCAGCCGCCAAAGGAGTTCAACAGGCAGCAGCTTTACGCCATTTTAGCTGAGGCGGTCAGAAACACTGGTTAGGAGCTCACCACGAACGTCATTGCGCTCCGGTCAATCTCAGGCCCACCACGACGGTTCGGCTGTTGCGAAGCTTCCCAACCCTTCGTCTGCTTCGGGGAGCCCCTTGTTTCCCTGCGCAAGCCCGAGCGGCTGTCGCGTGGCTAAGCATTTCACTATCGGGTCACAAGCAGGCTTACGATGCTTGTACAATCTTGGTCCGCCTTAAGTCAGTCGGCGGACATTCCGAGGCTGATGATTGAAGCCAACGAGAGCCGAGCCGAACTTGGATCGTCAAGCTGCGGGTCCGTCAGGGTGGAGATGGTCGTCGTTCCGAATGTCGGAGTCGTAGCACATCACCTTGCGCGATGGCTCCGGATGCAGCCTACACTTCTCGTCGGCGCGAAGGAAGTGTACGCGGTTGATCAGTGCGGCCGCGGCAAGTAAAAGGTGAAACAGGAACTTTTTGCCGATTTTTCCCGTTTCCGACATTCTGGTTCAGTCATTCACGGCCCATGTTGCATCGCAACGAACCCTGCCCACCCGCGCCGGTTCCTCCACAGGGCCGGCTGGGCCTTGTCGACATCCTGATCCGGCTGAAGCGCAATCCGCTCGAATGCTGGAGCGAAGATTTCTTTCGCGATCCGATTTGCAAGCTTCGCCTTCCTTTCCTTGACGCGTTCCTGGTTCACGAGCCGCAAGCCATCAAGCGCGTGCTGATGGACAATGCGAAGAATTATCCGAAAGACGCGATCCAGCGCCGGATTCTCTCCTCGGGCCTCGCCGACGGACTGCTCAGCGTCGAGAGCGAGCGGTGGGAGATCCAGCGCAGGGCGCTCGCCCCGTTGTTCGCGCGGCGGACGGTGAATTCGTTCACGAGAGCGATGCTGACGGCAGCAGACGAGTTGGTGGTGAAATGGTCGAAGCTGGGAGCAACCACGATAGACGTTGCCGCGGAGATGACTCTGATCACTCTGAGGGTGCTCACGCTGACGATCTTCTCCGACGGAATCGGCGGCGACCTCGGCGAATTCAGCTCGGCGATGACCGCTTACTTCGACGTGGTCGGGCGCATCGGAGCTCTCGATCTGCTCGGGGTGCCCACCTTCGTGCCGCGTCCCGGCCACGGACGCCTGCGGCGCACGATGGCCTATTTCGAGGGCATCATCGACAGGATCGTTCAGATGAGGCACGAACGGCTTGCCCGGGAAGACGCCCCCGACGATCTTTTGACGCTCTTGCTGAAGGCGCTCGATCCGTCGACAGGCCAGCGGCTGGATTCGACGGAGATCCGCTCGAACATCCTGACGTTTCTTTCAGCCGGTCACGAGACCACGGCAAATACGCTCACCTGGTCGTTCTTTCTGCTTTCACAATCGCCCGAGTGGCGCGCGCGCGTCCGCGAAGAGGCCGAGCGCGAGCTCTCTTCGCCGGACGGCCTGGCCGACCGGCTTGTCGTAGCCAGAGCGGTCGTGGAGGAGGCGCTTCGCCTGTACCCACCGATCGCAGCGCTGAGCCGTTCTGCCCTCGAGAGCGACCTGCTGGGCGACGTCAAAGTCGGGCGGCGCTCGCTGATCGTGATCGCGCCTTACGTGCTGCACCGGCACAGGGCCATATGGGACCGGCCCAACGTTTTCGACCCGTCGCGCTTCCTGCCGGAGGCGCGGTCCACCATTCCGCGGTTCACCTATCTGCCGTTCGGTATCGGCCCACGGACCTGCATCGGTTCTTCTTTCGCGCTGCAGGAAGCCACCATCATCCTGGCCGTCCTGATCCGGAACTTCGATATGCGCCTGTCTGCGGACGCCGACGTCTGGCCGGTTCAGCGGATCACGCTGCGAACGGCCAAAGGCCTGCCCATGCGGATCAGCCGCCGCGAACGGCCATGATGGCATAGTACTCCTGTTTTGCCCGACGGGTCAAAGGAAATTCTGCAAAAACGAAATGGCGCGCCGTTCGAGACGGCGTTTCTACTGTGCATGGGGTTGTTTTCAAGTTTTGCGAAAGCGGCCTGCGACCTCAATCCGCCACCGCGATCGCCTCGATCTCGATCAGCCATTCCGGCGCGGCCAGCGCGGAGACGCCGACGAGCGTACTGGCCGGCGGCTCCATGCCTTCGAAGAAGGCCGAGCGGGCCTTGCCGATGATCGGGCGCAGCTCCGGCTTGTAGCCGACGACGAAGGTCGTGATCTTGACGATGTTGGCGTAGGTGGCGCCCGCTGCCTTCAAGGCGTGGCCGAGATTCTGCATCACCTGCGTGGTCTGCGCGGCGATATCACCCTCGCCGACGATCCGCCCCTCTTCGTCCACCGACACCTGGCCGGAGATGTAGATCGTTCGCGCCCCGGAGGCGGTGACGACGTGAGAATAAGCGGGATTGTGGTGCAGGCCGCTGGGGCGGAGATGATCAAGCTTGGGCAACGCTTCCTCCCGACGTTTATGGTTGGACGGGAGCGTAACCGGAGATGGCGCTCCGGGCTAGTGTCGCCGCTCAATTACAGGGCTTCTTCAATTACAAGGCTTCTTCAATTACAGGGCTTGCTGTCCTTGACGTCGAACTTGCCCATCGCGCCCGAGATCACGAAATCGTTGTAATCGAGCACGAGCTGGCGGGAGACGCCGTTCTCGTAGAGCTCGAACGACATCGCATAGACCGGCGTCTGCTCGCCTTCCTTCTGCTGGGCTTCGCGGTCGAAATAGCTGACCGTCACCGGCCAGCGCGTCAGCGATTTCATGTGCTCGTCGGACGTCGACGGATCAGGCGAGGCGGTGCGGTCTGCGGGGATCGGCTGACCGATCACAGTCAGCGTATTGTAGACCTTCTGGCCGTCATCGGAGCCGTCATAGACGGAGAGCTCCAGCAGCGACTTGCCGTCCTTGGCGGCGGCAATGATGCGCTGGATCTGCTCGGTCGGGAACACGATCTTGCCGTCGAGGGTGAAGCTCTTCGGCGCCGGCAGTTTCAGCTTGACGTTGATGTGGTCGCCGTCGCGCTCCGCCGAGCCGTCGACGAGGCCGGCCTCGGCCTCGTTCATCCGCGTCTCGATCTTGAAGCGATAGCTTTTCCCGGCGGCATCCTCCCAGGAATTGGAGCGGAGGTCGCTCAGCGTGACCTTGCCCTCGCCGCTGTCGAGCTCGGAGACCTGGCGGAATTCGGACGTGTAGCCCTCGCAAGAGCTTCCGGCGAAATTGTAGAGGATGCGGCCGCGCGCGCTGTTGATCGAATTGGAGCGCGATTTGACCAGGCTGAGATCATAGAGCGCCTGGTGCGCGAGGAACGGACCGTTCGCGGCATGCGCGCCGCTACCGGCGCCGAGAGTGGCCACCGCGAGCGCCATCACACCGAGTGAAGTCCGGAAAAGGTGCACCATATCTATTCCCTGGGGACGCGCAGATTCGACACAATAATGACCGTTCCATTGCGTCGCAACTACGGCGGCTTCACTTAAAGTTGCGCCCCTCCGTCGAACCTTCTGATCTGCCTCAGGAAAATGCAGAGCGCGCCAGCCTCTCGCGGACAAATCCGCTTGCTTGCATGTGGCGGCACGATGGGCGAAACAGGGCCGCCCGGGCAGTTCCCAGACGCACCGGGCTTGGACGAGTTTTCAGACATCGAGGTCGAGACATGGCAGGCATGGTCGAGCAGAAACTGGCGGAACAGGGCATCAAGCTGCACGAGGCCCCCTCTCCCGTGGCCAATTACGTCCCGTTCGTACGGACCGGCAATTTGCTGTTCGTCTCCGGCCAGGTCTGCTTCGATCCCGCCGGCAAGCTGATCGCCAAGGGCAAGCTGGGCGCCGGCGTCTCGATCGAGGACGGCGCTGCAGCCGCGCGCGGCTGCGCCGTCAATCTGCTCGCGCAGGTCAAGGCCGCACTCGGCGACCTCGACAAGGTCACGCGCGTGGTGCGCCTCGGCGGCTTCATCAACTCGGCGCCGGACTTCCTGGACGGGCCGAAGGTGCTGAACGGCGCCTCCGACCTGATGGTCGCCGCGTTCGGTGACAAGGGCCGCCACGCCCGCACCACCGTCGGCGTCGCCTCGCTGCCCGCCGATGCGGCGGTCGAGGTCGAGGGCGTGTTCGAGGTCGCCTGACGTTCATGCGTGCTCCGGATTGGCTGACAGCGCGGCCGGTCGCCCATCGCGGCCTGCATGACATCTCCCGTGGCATCGTCGAGAACATGCCGGGGGCGGTACAGGCCGCAATCGCAGGCAATTTTGCGATCGAGGTCGATATCCAGCTCTCCGCTGACGGCGAGGCCATGGTGCATCACGACCATGCGCTCGGCCGCCTCACCGACGCCAGCGGCCCTGTGGTCGCGAAGACCGCCGCCGAGCTGAAGGCCATCACGTTCAAGGATACGCCCGAGCGGATGATGTCGCTCACTGACCTCTGCGCCATGGTCGACGGCCGAGTGCCGCTGGTGATCGAGGTGAAGAGCCATTTCGACGGTGACCGCAAGCTGGTGAAGCGGATGGCCGAGGTGCTGGCGTCCTATCGGGGCCATGCGGTCGGCATGTCCTTTGACCCCGACCAGGTGCTGGCGCTGCGCGAGCTGCTGCCCTCCCGCCCGCGCGGCATCGTCGCGCAGCGGAGCTATGAGGACGAGTACTGGGCGTACCTGACCCAGGAACAGCGCGACACCATGCTGTACCTGCGTCACGGCTTTCAGACCCAGCCGCATTTCGTCGCCTTCAGGGTCGACGACCTGCCCGCGCCCGCCCCTTGGATCGCCCGGAACATCTTCGGCTGCGCCCTGCTCGGCTGGACCACCCGCACATCAGAGCAGCGGACGCGGGTCGCGCGATATGCCGACCAGATGATCTTTGAGGGCTTCGTCCCGTAAGCTTGATGGTCCGGACCCTTGAAGTCGCTGCTGCAATGCACGATCTTGGGCGCAATGGCATCATCCGAAATCACCCTGGAGGCGGTCCCGTCCATTGGCGAAGTCTCGCCGGAGGATTGGGACGCCTGCGCCAATCCTGGCAAGGCTCTCAACGAAAAGGCCTGCAACGGGCATGGCTTGGGAACCTCATCCGGGCCTCCAGGCGATTCGCTCGGCCTGTTAAAGCCCGCCTATAACCCGTTCGTCTCTCACGCCTTTCTTTCCGCGATCGAGAAATCGGGTTCGGCCACGATCCGCACCGGCTGGGGACCGCGGCACCTCGTGGCCAAGATCGAGGGCCGCGTCGCCGGCGTCGTGCCCTGCTATCTGAAATCACACAGCCAGGGCGAATACGTTTTTGACCGCGGTTGGGCGGATGCTTATGAGCGCGCCGGCGGCCGGTACTATCCGAAGCTTCAGGTCGCTGTTCCCTTCACACCAGCCACAGGGCCGCGGCTGCTGGTGCGCGACGGCGTCGACCGCGAGCGCATCATGGAAGCGCTGGCGAGCGGCCTGGTGGCGCTGTGCGGTGTCAGCAAGGCGTCCTCGGTGCACGTCACCTTCGCGCGCGAGGCGGAGTGGAAGCTGCTCGCCCAGCACGGCTTCCTCCAGCGCACCGACCAGCAGTTCCACTGGCACAATGAGGGTTTTGCCACCTTCGACGATTTCCTGGCGACCCTGAACTCACGCCACCGCAAATCCATCAAGCGCGAGCGGCGCGATGCGCTTGCCGCAGGGATCAGCATTCACTGGCTCTCGGGCAAGGACATCACCGAGGACGCCTGGAACGCCTTCTTCAAATTCTACATGGAGACCGGCTCGCGCAAATGGGGCCGGCCCTACCTCACGCGCGAATTCTTCTCACTGATCGGCGACACCATGAGTCGGGACGTGCTGCTGGTGATGGCCCGTCGCAACGAGCGCTGGATTGCTGGCGCGATCAACTTCATCGGCTCGGACACGCTGTTCGGCCGCAACTGGGGCGCAGTCGAGCATCATCCGTTCCTGCATTTCGAGGTCTGCTACTACCAGGCGATCGATTTTGCGATCAAACATGGTCTTGCGCATGTCGAGGCCGGCGCGCAGGGCGAGCACAAGATCGCGCGCGGCTACCTGCCACGAACGACCCATTCCGCCCACTTCATCGCTGATCCGGGCCTGCGTCGCGCCATCGACGATTACCTCAAGCGCGAGCGCGCCTATGTCGCGGAGGCTGGGCGGGAGCTGGCCGAGCTCGGCCCGTTCCGGAAAGGCATCGACGAGGCGCCTTGACGCGCCGGTGCGGCTGGTGACAGTAAGCGCAAAATTGAGCTCAATATTCCCGGGAGCCGCCGCCATGACCGCCTATGACCCGAACAACATCTTCGCAAAGATCCTGCGCGGCGAATTTTCCTGCCACAAGATCTACGAGGATGAGCATGTGTTCGCCTTCCTCGACATCATGCCGCGGGTAACGGGCCACACGCTGGTGATCCCGAAGGCCCCTGCGCGCAACATCCTCGACATCAAGGCGGATGACTACGCCCACGTCGCCCGCGGCGCGCACAAGATCGCCGCGGCCGCGATGAAGGCATTCAAGGCCGACGGCATCACCGTGCAACAGTTCAACGAGCCCGCCGGCGGACAGGTCGTATTTCATCTCCACATGCACGTGCTGCCCCGGCACGACGGCGTCGCCATGCTGCCGCCCGCGAGCCGCAAGGAAGACGTCAAGGTGCTGGAAGAGAACGCGGCCAAGCTGATCGCGGCGCTGAAAGCCTGACCGTCACTCCGTCTGGGAATCCCCAGCCTGCGCCGCGGCCAATGGGGTGAACTCGCAGCGATCCGGCTTGATATCGATCAGTGGCGTATTGTCGATGCAATCGAGGCCGCGCACCAGAATCGCATTGCCTTCGATGCCGACCAGCTTGACGATCGAGGTGCCGATCGGATTGGGCCGCACCGGCGAGCGTAGTGAAAAGGTGCCGCGGGTCTTCTCGTTGTTCTTCGGGCTTTGCAGCACGATGTCGCGACGCGACTGGTCGAGCCAGTAGAGCACTTCGAGATTGCTGTAGAAGTCGACGCCCTTGATCGCCGGCACGAACGGCTCAAAGATCTCGAGGCGGCAGATCGGGCCGTCCTGGCGCCCCTGCCGTGGGGTCTCCAGCCGCGAGGTCCAGGGCGTGCGGATGCGGCCGATGAAGACGAGGCCGGCATCTTCCGTGGACGGCAGCTCGATGGCGACTTCGCCCTCGCGGAGCTCGTTTTCGCGAACCATATTTCCGGTTCCTTGGCTATTCGCTGGTGGTTTTAGCCCAACCACCACTTGCCGGCCAGCATGAAGACTTCGCCGGCGACAACGCCCGCGAAGATCGAACGGCGGGTCAGCAGGAAGACGACGAGGCCGGCGGCCACTGCGCCATAGCGCAAGCCATCCGGCACGCTGGCGAGCGCGCCGGGCGGCTGGACCACGATCTGGGCGATGACGCCGGCGAGGATCGCGGTGGCGATCGCCCTCACCCAAACCAGCAACTCCGAGCCCTCATCGATGCCGCCGCCGAACCACAGGCCGAGCATGCGCCAGATCTGGTTGGGCACGACCCCGGCGACGAACAGCACGACCAGCGCATGCCAATCGCCGATCAGTTGCGCAGCGTTCATGCGCGCACCTCGCGCCACCAGTGCACGCCATAGGCGATGGTGCCGGCGGCCACGCCGCTGACGAGGATGTCGAGGCCGGAGTTCATCTTCGCCGCCAGCGGATAGAGCAAGATGCCGAGCGCAAGTGCGACCACGTCGGCAACCTCGCGGCTGTTGCGCGCAGTCGAAAACAGGAAGGATAGCGGCGTTAGCAGCAGGATCGCGGCGCCCAATGCCTGCGTCAGATTGGCGGCGAGGAAGTAGCCGACCGTATTCGCGGTGAGACACACCGAGACCAGGCCGAAGCCGAGCCCGTTGACGAAGGCGATGCGCCGCTCGCGCGGCACAAGCGGCAGGAAGCGATGGCATTCGACCCACAGCGTCACCGCCGTGAGATGGGCTGCAAAGAACAGCTCGCGCCGCTTGGTCGTCGGCGTGCGCATCAGGGGCAGCACCGAGACCACCATCGGAAACAGCCTGATCGCACTGACCGTGACCGCGATCGCCGACTGGATGATGGTGGCGCCGGAGCCGAGCGTCGTGATCAGGATGATCTGCGCCGGCCCCGCCCAAACGAACAGCGTCGAGCAGAGCGCCCAGAGCAGGCTGAAATGGGTGTCATGCGCGAGCGCGCCGATGCCGAGATAGGTCGCGAACAGGACGAGCGTGAGGATCGTCTGCGTGATCGAGCGCACTCCCCAGGCGAAGGCGCGCCAGGAACTTTGCCATTGCGGGGAATCGAGCGGAGGGAGCGCCACGGGAGCTTGGCCGAGGGTTGCGGAATCGTGCCTGCATAACGGGCAATGCCGGTCGCCTCGTCAAGGAAGCCCGCGGCGGGGCTGGCATGCGCGTACAGCCAACGGCCGTCATTCCGGGGCGCCGCGCAATGACAGGAGGTGAGAAGCGCACCGCCTATCCGCTCACGCCGCGGTTCTTCAGCACGAAGCAAGCCCCGCCTGCTTTCCGGATGCGGTTGCAGAGATCGTCCGCCTCACTTCGCGTATCGGCACCAATGCGCACCTGGTAGAAAGCGTGCGAGCCGCGGCTGCGCACCACCGAACTGAGCAGGCTCGGATCGCGCTCACCGATCACGCCGCTAAGCCGCGTGACGGCACGGGAATACATCGCCAGCGCCTTGTTGCGGTCGAAGCCCGCGGCCAGCTGAACCCCCCAGATCTTCGCAGCGGCGAGCTCGACATGCTGCTCGAGTTCTGCGACGAACGGGTTCGGCGCGCGCTTCAGCAGCGCCATCAGGTCGCGGCAGCTCGTCGGCGGCGAGCTCGGCGGTCCCTTGCCGCTGCTGCCGGCCTTGGCCCATGTATCAACGCTCGCGCCGGTGATGGCATAGACGTAATTGCGCGTCTGCTCTGGCATGGGACCAGTGCCCGCGAGCCATTCCTGGACCCGCCGCGGACCGGCATTGTAGGCGGCGGCGGCGAGGCCAAGATTGCCGAACTGGTTGCGCAGCTCGTTCAAGAACTCGGCGGATTTCGGCAATGCCTGAACCGGATTGAAGGGGTTGAGAAGCCCGCGCTCGCTCGCGGTCCCCGGCATGAACTGCGCGATCCCCTGCGCCTGCTCGCCGCTGCGCGTCACTGGTCCGATCGCATCGGCCTGGAAACGGCTTTCCTGCCAGATCACACGGGCGAAGAATTCCAGCGGCAGATTGGCATCACGCGCGGCCGCCTCGACGATCAGGCAGATCGACTCCCGCGTGTCGCTCTCGCGCGCAGGCTCGTTCCCTGCCGGTTTTGCCGGCGCCTCGGGGCCAAGCTGTGTCGGAGGGACCGGAGCATCCTCGGCCAGCACCGGCGTGCAAACGAACGCCGCCGCAAGCAGCCACCAGATCCGCTTCTGAGCCCCGACGAATGCCATGTCGCTCCCAAACTCGGCCCTTGAACTCGGCCCCCAAGGCAACTAGCAACGGCGGGAATTAGCAACGTTGAGCCCGGCCAGGATGCAGACAATCTATTTTGATCTCGACGGCACGCTGACCGATCCAAAGCCCGGGATCACCGGTTCGATCCAGTACGCCCTGAAAAAACTTGGGCAAGCGGTCCCTAGCCAGGATGAATTGACCTGGTGCATCGGGCCGCCGCTGCATGCGAGCCTCAAGAAGCTGACCGGAACCGACGCATTGGCCGACCAGGCGCTTCTGCTCTACCGCGAACGGTTTTCCGAGGTCGGGCTGTTCGAGAACACACCCTATCCGGCCATCCACGACACGCTGGCGGCGATCGCCGCAACGGGCGCGCGCATGTTCGTCGCGACCAGCAAACCCGCTGTCTATGCAAGCCGCATCATCGAGCACTTCGGCCTGAAATCATATTTCGAGCGGGTGTTTGGTTCGGAGCTCGACGGCACTCGCGTCGACAAGCGCGACCTGCTGCGCTACGCGCTCGAGGAGACCAAGGTCGACGCCGCCAGTGCCATCATGATCGGCGACCGCAGCCATGACGTGGTCGGTGCCCGGACCAACGGCATGACGGCGATCGGCGTGCTCTACGGCTATGGCAGCGAGGCCGAGCTCAGGGATGCCGGCGCGCATCACATTTGCGCGGTGCATCCGGAGCTGCTCGGCCACTGCGTCGCCTAAGCGGCAACCGTCTCGACCGCCGCAAGCATTCCCGTCTTCGGATGGCAGTTCAGATATTCGAAGAACTGCTCATCAGCAGCCGCCACCGTAACCTCGTGATAAAGCCGCAGCTTCGCTGATGGCCCCAGCGTCGAGAGATATTTCATCGCCGCGCCGAAGATTTTGACGTGGGTCGGGTGCGACTCCGCCCAGCGCTCCAGTGCAGCCAAGCTCCTCCACCAGCTCTGGCCGTATGATTTTTCACTTGCCTTGCCGTCAGCCGAGAGCACCCGCATGTAGCGGTTGGCATAGCAACCGATTCCGAGCCCGTCATCGCGCAGGAAATCCATGCCCTCGCGCAGCACCGGTTCGACATCGTCGAGATAGAGCTTGCGTTCCGACGCTTCCGTATCGCTCCAGTCCTGCCCGGAGCGGATCAGGCAGAGATTGTCGTGCGCCTTCACCCGCAGGCGTGCACCGTCACGGATCAGCTCAGGATTGCCACCAGGCGACATCGGGTCGGTCTGCGACAGCGGAATGCGATCGCGCATGCCGCCCCAATAAGCATGCTCCTGCACCTCACCGCTCATGCCCTCGGCGATAGCCGCAACGCCTTCGGACCTGCCTAACGAGGAGAATAGCGTCTCGTGCCGTGCCACCGCGGGGCGCAATACCTCGATGAAGGTGCCGATGCCGTCGCGCGACTCTCCGGTCCACGCCTCACGCGCCGGCGCAAACCAGGTGTCGAAGCGTGCAATGTCGTCCCAATAGGCCACCGAAACGATGTTGGGGTGTCCGGCCTGGTCGACATAGTGCGCGCGGTCCCAATGCGTGGGACCGCCCTCACCGGCAAACAGCCTGCCGATTTCGGCGAGCGCTTCCGTCGCAGCCGCCGATAGCGCTCCACGATGCTGCACCCCGAAATAGGCCATCACCACGCGGCTCACTCCGGGTTTGTAGCGCGCCACGAAAGATGGATATGGCGGCTGATAATCATCAGGCACGCGCTTGTGACGCGTGCGCGGGGTTTCGAGATGCGCGGGAATTGCGGATTCCATGATCATACCCTCCCCTCGATCGCAGCGATCAGCTCGCTGCCGCGCCGATTTCCACCGGCTCGACGGTGTCGACCGGCAGCGCGAACTGCTCGACCCGCTTGTACGGCTTCTTGTTGAGCAGCAGCCGCGTGACGTCGGGCCGCGAATAATGCCCGGCGGGATCGGCTGCGTTCTTGGCGACGCCGATGGCGCCGAGGTCGATCTCGGCGATCAGCAACCCTTCCTGGTCCGGCGCGAGCTTGTCGCCGATCTGGCTGCCGTCGGGCCCGTAGATCGCGGCAAACCCGCCGCCGACATGCAGCAGCGCATTCTTGTCCGGCCGGTCGCAGAGCTCGTCGATCATGGCCTGCGACACCGTCGCGCACGGCGCCAGCACGAAGCAGGAGCCTTCCACCGCATAGACGCGCGAGGCGGCGTTGTTGACCTCGGCCCCTAACGCCGGCGCGAACGGATCATAGAGCGAGAAGCTCGGCCAGGCCGCGACATGCACCTGCTCGTTCTGGGCGTACATCGCGTATTTCGACAGCGGCTGGAGATGCTCCCAGCAGCACAGCGCGCCGAGGCGGCCGATGTCGGGCCGCGCATGGACCGCGAGATCGCTGCCATCCCCCTCGCCATACACCGTCCGCTCGGCATGGGTCGGTCGCAATTTGCGGCGTTTTGCGATGGTCTCGCCGTCGGGTCCGATCAACCATTGCGCCAGGTAAAGGCTGCCGCCGTCGCGCTCGGACAGGCCCATCACCGCGGTGAGCCGAGCTTTCCGCACCGCATCGCGCAGTCGCTCCGCCTGCGGGCTGTCATAGGCCAGCGAATTGTCAAAGTAGCGCTGCACAAAACCGCGGCCGATCGCCCAGGCCGGCGAGTCCAGCCAGATATGCCAGGGGTATCCGGGGATGAACGCTTCCGGAAATGCGATCAGCTTGGCGCCCTTCTCGGCGGCCTCCCTGATCAGCGCGACCGACTTGTCGATCGAGGCGTCGAGATCGAGCCAGGCTGGCGCTGCCTGCACCACCGCGACCTTGTATTTCGGATGTTCGATGCCCATTGCCGCCTCCCTTGCCGGTTGATCCAAAACCACGTCCGATGCAGTCTATTGGGCCAAGCCGGGCGGCCGCGCTCGACCACGGCGGAACAAAAACTCGACTGGCAAGAACACGAGTAGGGAGCGCGACCCGGTATGGAACTTGCCTGCAATCAGGCATGATCTGTGTCACCCATGCGGTTTGCTGGACGTGAAGGGGAGGCCTGACAATGACAATCCAGTTCACGACAGACGGCAGCCCGGGCTACCGGCGGCTTGCTCTCTGGCAGGACATCGTCTGCGATGTGTTCGTCGGGCTCGACTGCAAGTCCGACCTCGGCAGCGCCTTTCACGGCTCGGTCACGCAGGCCCCGCTCGGCAAGGCCGTCTGCTCCGAGGTCTGCTCCGAGCGCCAGCACGTCTTCCGCACGCCCTCGCGCATCGCACGTTCGGATCAGGACTATGTCCTCGTTGCACTCGGCAATCGCGGCGATGGCGGCGTGGTGCAGGACGGCCGCGAGACCGTGATCCATCCCGGCGAGTTCGCGCTCTACGACACCACGCGTCCCTATGAGTTGAAGTTCAAGGACACGTTCTCCCAAACCATCTTCAAGGTGCCGCGCGAGATGCTGCAGCGGCGGCTGGGCGGCACCGAGACGCTCACCGCGATCACGTTCGGGACCGATGCGCCGCTCGAGCGGCTCGCCTATGATTTCATCTTCAAGCTTTGCCAAAGCGCGGATCGGCTCGCGCCGAGCAGTGCGGCCGCCCTTTCCGAGCAGGCGGTCGACTTGCTGGCGATGGCGCTGAGCGAACGGCTGGGCGGGACATCACTGCCGTCCTCGACGCATCGCTCCGCCCTGCTCTACCGGCTCAAGGCGCATATCCGCGCGCGCCTCGCCGATCCCGATCTCTCGCTGGCCGAAACGGCCGCTGCTCTCGGCATCTCGCCCCGCTACGTCAACGACCTCCTCGCCGACGAGGACACTTCATTCCAACGCCATGTGCTTGCCGAACGTCTCGCGCAATGCCGGCGCGACCTCGCCTCGCCCCTGCTCGCCCATCGCCACATCAGCGAGATCGCGTTTGCCTGGGGCTTCAACGACGTCTCGCATTTCGGCCGCGTCTTCCGCGAGCATTTCGGGATGTCGCCGCGCGACTACAGGCAAAGCCAGCTACGGCACTAGGATCTGCCAACTCGATGACATGCGTCTGCACGAGTAGGCCATTCCGCCAGCAAGGCGGGTATGTCAACGCGCCGTAGGACAACACATCTGCTTGCACTACGATCTCTCCCCAGGGCCGCGCCAATCAATCAGCGGCTAGCCGAGGAGCAGTTCGATGGAACACCGACGCTTGGGCCGATCCGGCCTCATGGTGCCCGCTTTGAGCCTTGGCACGGGCACGTTCGGCGGCGTCGGCCGCCTCGCGGCCTGGGGGACGACCGACGCGACCGAAGCGCGGCGCCTTCTGGACATCTGTGTGGAAGCCGGCGTGTCGATGTTCGACACCGCCGATGTCTATTCGCTCGGCGAATCCGAACGCGTGCTCGGCGAAGCCATCAAGGGCCGGCGCGACAAGGTGCTGGTCTCCACCAAGGCAACCTTCCGCTTTGGCGACGGCCCCAATGACATTGGCTCATCGCGCCAGCATCTGCTCGCGGCCATCGACGGCTCGCTGAGCCGTCTCGGCACGGACTATATCGACCTGTTCCAGCTTCATGGCTTTGATGCCATGACGCCGCCGGAAGAGGTGCTTGCCACCCTCGACGTGCTCGTGCGCGCCGGCAAGATCCGCTATGTCGGCGTGTCGAATTTCTCGGGCTGGCACCTGATGAAGTCGCTCTCCATTGCCGACAAGCACGGCTTCCCGCGCTACGTCGCCAACCAGACCTACTATTCGCTTGTAGGGCGCGACTATGAGTGGGAGCTGATGCCGCTCGGCCTCGACCAGGGGTTAGGTGCCGTGGTCTGGTCACCGCTCGGATGGGGCCGTCTCACCGGAAAGATCCGCCGCGGCCAGCCGAGGCCTGAGGTGAGCCGCCTGCCCCAGACTGCGGATTTCGGGCCGCCCGTGCCAGACGAACACGTCTATCGCGTCGTCGACGCGATCGACGAGGTCGCCAGGGAGACCGGCAAGAGCGTTTCGCAGATCGCGCTGAACTGGCTGCTGCAGCGCCCGACCGTGTCGACGCTGATCATCGGCGCCCGCAACGAAACGCAATTGCGCGAGAATCTCGGCGCGGTCGGATGGTCGCTGACCAAGGACCAGATCGCCAAGCTCGACGCGGCGAGCAAGGTGACGCTGCCCTATCCGTACTGGCACCAGCGCGGGACCTTCTCCGACCGCAATCCGCCGCCGGTGTGATCGGCTCTCTGGTAAGAGCCGGCTTGAGCTGCATCAATCCGGTCCACGCTGACCATGGCACCATGCTGGCCCCACGAGGCAATCCGATGCGCCGATTTGCCATGAAGGCTCTGTTCACAGCCCTCAATCTCGACCGTGCAGAGCGGACACGGATCGACTGGGATCGCCGCATCGTAATTTTCTCTACGGCCGTCACGATTGGGCTGATAGCACTCTACATCTACGGCAAGGCGACCTCGCGCTGGTGAGTGTGCGAACAGCGCGCCGATCCATGTCCCCAGCGCTGCCAGACCTGCTTCCGGCACAGGAACCGGCCGTGTCCTGCCGGGTTGCGATGGACAGCGCAATTTCCTAATCGAGGGGACACTCACGGCTCGAATCAAGCACGCCCCCACCATGTCGTCTGTCCCGATCGAGCATGCCGACGGCTTGCCGCAACCCCAGCGCAACCAGGCGGTGCTGACGATTGCGCTCGGCATCATCATGGCCGTCGTCGACAGCGCCATCGCCAATGTTGCGTTGCCGACGATCGCGACCGACCTGAACGCGAGCCCGGCCTTCTCGATCTGGATCGTCAACGGCTATCAGCTTGCGATCACGATCTCGCTGCTGCCGCTGGCATCGCTCGGCGAGATCGTCGGCTATCGCCGCGTCTATCTGGTCGGCCTTGCGCTGTTCACGCTCGCCTCAGCCTTCTGCGCGCTGGCGCACACGCTGCCGCTGCTCACGATCGCGCGCATCCTCCAGGGCTTCGGCGCAGCCGGCATCATGAGCGTCAATTCGGCGCTGGTCCGCTTCACCTATCCGCGCAACCTGCTGGGCCGCGGCATCGGGCTTAATGCGCTGGTCGTCGCCTTCTCCGCCGCGGTCGGGCCGACGCTTGCCGCCGGCATCCTCGCGGTCGGCAGCTGGCCCTGGCTGTTCGCCATCAATGTGCCGCTCGGCGTGGTCACGCTGGTGCTCGGCCTGCGCAGCCTGCCGCACACGATCCTGGCGAGCCATTCATTCGACTGGCAGAGCGCGGCGCTCTCGGCGATCACCTTCGGCGTCGGCATCGCCGCGATCGACAGCGTCGGTCATGGCGAGGCGACGCTCACCTGCCTCGTCCAGTTCGCGATTGCGATCGTCGCCGGCGCGCTCCTCATCTACCGCGAGACGCACATGAAGTCGCCGCTGCTGCCGGTCGACCTGCTGCGCATCCCGGTGTTCGGACTGTCGATCGCGACCTCGATCGCCTCTTTCTGCGGGCAGATGCTGGCCTTCGTCGCGATCCCCTTCTACCTCCAGAGCCGGTTCGGCTATTCGGCCGTGCATATGGGTCTGTTGATCACGCCATGGCCGATCGCAGTGGCGTGCGCGGCTCCCCTCGCCGGCCGCCTGGTCGAGCATTATCCAGCCGGCCTGCTCGGCGGCATCGGGCTGACACTGTTTGCCTGTGGCCTCGGCGCGCTCGCTTTCCTGCCGGCAAATCCGACCCCGCTCGACGTGGTCTGGCGGATGGCGCTGGCGGGCGCCGGCTTCGGCCTGTTCCAGACCCCCAACAACCGCACGATGATCGCGGCCGCACCGCGCGAGCGGGCCGGTGGCGCCAGCGGCATGCTGGGCACCGCGCGACTGCTCGGCCAGACCACGGGTGCGGCGCTGGTTGCGCTGTTCCTCGGCCGCTATCCGGTCGACGGGACCCGGATCGCTCTGCTCGCCGGCGTCGGATTTGCACTCTGCGGCGCCGTGCTGAGCATGTTGCGGCTGTCGCCGGCCGGCGCGCGCGGCGCCGAGCACGTCCGCGTACAGGACGATCAGCGCCTGCGCGGCGAGTAACACCGCCCACCACAGACGACGACCCAAACAAAAAGGCCGGCTCTGCAGCCGGCCTTTTCGATTCATGATGCGCCGATCAAGCCTTGACCAGCGGGCCCTTCGAGGTCGGCCCCTTGGAGCCGCCGGGGCCGCCCGGCTTGTTGGGCTTGCCCGGCGGACGCTTGCGGGCGGGCAGCTTTTCCTGCTTCGGGGTGACCGGCCCCTCGACGAACTCGAAGCCGATCTTTTCCTTGGTCTCGTCGGCCTCGTCCTTGACCAGGACGACGCGAACGTGGCCACCGCCCTTGAGCTTGCCGAACAGCACCTCGTCGGCCAGCGGCTTCTTGATGTGCTCCTGGATGACACGGGCCATTGGCCGCGCGCCCATCTGCTCGTCATAGCCGTGCTGGATCAGCCAGGTCTTGGCGGGCTCGGACAGCTCGATGGTTACATCGCGGTCGCCGAGCTGCGCCTCGAGCTGAAGCACGAACTTCTCGACCACGGTGCCGATCACCTCGACACTGAGATGACCGAACGAGACGACGGCGTCGAGACGGTTGCGGAATTCCGGCGCGAACTGCCGGTTGATCGCCTCGTGGTCGTCGCCTTCCCGCTTGGAGCGCGTGAAGCCGAACGCCTGCCTGGCCAGATCCGCCGCGCCCGCATTCGTGGTCATGATCAGGATCACGTTGCGGAAGTTGACCTGCTTGCCGTTGTGGTCGGTGAGCCGGCCGTGGTCCATGATCTGGAGCAGCACGTTGTAGAGATCCGGATGCGCCTTCTCGATTTCGTCGAGCAGCACCACGCAATGCGGATGCTGGTCGACGCCGTCGGTGAGCAGGCCGCCCTGGTCGAAGCCGACATAGCCGGGAGGCGCGCCGATCAGCCGCGACACGGTGTGCCGCTCCATGTACTCGGACATGTCGAAGCGCAGCAGCTCGACGCCGAGCGTCGCCGCGAGCTGCTTGGCGACTTCGGTCTTGCCGACGCCGGTCGGACCCGAGAACAAATAGCAGCCGATCGGCTTCTCCGGCTCACGCAGGCCGGCACGGGCCAGCTTGATCGACGCGGCAAGCGACTCGATCGCCTTGTCCTGGCCGAACACGGTGCGCTTCAGGGTCTGCTCGAGATGCTTGAGCACTTCGGCATCGTCCTTCGACACGCTCTTCGGCGGGATCCGCGCCATCGAAGCGATCGTGGTCTCGATCTCCTTGATGCCGATCGTCTTCTTGCGCTTGTTCTCGGCTACCAGCATCTGCGCCGCGCCTGATTCGTCGATCACGTCGATCGCCTTGTCGGGCAGCTTGCGGTCGTGGATATAGCGCGAGGACAGCTGCACCGCAGCCTCGATCGCCTCATTCGTGTATTTCAGCCGGTGGTAGTCCTCGAAGTACGGCTTGAGGCCCTTGAGGATGGCGATGGCGTCCTCGACCGTCGGCTCGTTGATGTCGATCTTCTGGAAACGCCGCACCAGCGCGCGGTCCTTCTCGAAGTGCTGGCGATATTCCTTGTAGGTGGTCGAGCCCATGCAGCGGATCGTGCCCGAGGCGAGCGCCGGCTTGAGCAGGTTCGAGGCATCCATCGCCCCGCCCGAGGTCGCGCCTGCACCGATCACGGTGTGGATCTCGTCGATGAACAAAATGGCGTTGGGATGCGCCTCGAGCTCCTTCAGCACCTGCTTCAGGCGCTCCTCGAAGTCGCCGCGATAGCGCGTGCCCGCGAGCAGCGTGCCCATGTCGAGGGAGAACACGGTGGCGGCTGCCAGGACCTCCGGCACTTCGCTGTCGACGATGCGCTTGGCGAGGCCCTCCGCGATCGCGGTCTTGCCGACGCCGGCCTCACCCACGAACAGCGGATTGTTCTTCTGCCGGCGGCACAGCACCTGGATGGCGCGGTTGATCTCGGAATTGCGTCCGATCACCGGATCGATCTTGCCGTCGCGCGCCTTCTTGTTGAGGTTGACGCAATAGGTCTCGAGCGCCTCGCCCTTCTTCTTGGAGTCGTCGGTGCCCTTGGTCTCGGTTTCCTCGTCGACGCCGCGCACGGGCCGCGCCTCGGAGACGCCCGGCCGCTTGGCGATGCCGTGGCTGATATAGTTGACGGCATCATAGCGCGTCATGTCCTGCTCCTGCAGGAAGTACGCGGCATGGCTCTCGCGCTCGGCGAAGATCGCGATCAGCACGTTCGCGCCGGTCACCTCTTCACGACCGGAGGACTGCACGTGGATCACCGCGCGCTGGATCACGCGCTGGAAGCCGGCGGTCGGCTTGGCGTCGTCGGCGCCATCCGTCACCAGATTCTCGAATTCGGTCTCAAGATAATTGACAAGGCTCGTGCGGAGCTTGTCGAGATCGACGCTACAGGCGCGCATGACCGCGGCTGCATCGGAGTCGTCGATCAGCGAGAGCAAAAGATGCTCGAGCGTCGCGTATTGGTGATGACGCTCATTGGCGATCGCCAGCGCACGATGCAGGGATTGTTCAAGGCTTTGGGAAAAAGTCGGCATTCGCGTCCTCTATGGCCCCCACCATCATGATCGCCATCGCCCGGTCAGGCAACAACAACCTTTGTCACATATAGTTATACAAGATCGCGGCAAAAGACCGGTTCCGCGACTCTACGGGCATTGCGCGCCCACCGCATCCTCAATGCAAAACCCGTTCCGATTTGGGCAAAACTGCCCATTTGGGCAGGACAGACGCCGGCGCTGAGTCGGCCGGATCACGCCGCGGCATGCGCTGGCGTCACACACCGCACGAACAGAAGCACTCCAAGGAACGCCGGATTCGAACGCGCGGTTACTTCTTTTCCATCACGCATTGCAGGGGGTGCTGGTGCTTGCGGGCGAAATCCATCACCTGCGTCACCTTGGTCTCGGCAATCTCGTAGGTGAACACACCGCACTCGCCGATCCCGTGATGATGGACATGCAGCATGATCTTGGTCGCGGCCTCGACGTCCTTCTGGAAGAATTTCTCCAGCACATGGACCACAAACTCCATCGGCGTGTAGTCGTCGTTCAGGATCAGCACACGATAGAGGTTCGGCCGCTTGGTCTTGGGTTTGACCTTGGTAATGACAGACGTGTTCGGCCCCGCCGGGCCACCGGAACGGTTCTCGTCGTTGCTCATCCGGGGAGCATGGGCGGCGGCCGCCGCGGACAGGTCGAGTCTGGAAGTCAATTGCAGCATGGCTCAGGCGTTCAAATTCCCCACGGAAGCGTCTGACGGTCCGCCGCGCCGCCCACACGCGTGGGTCTCGCGCCGGCGCGCCGCCTTGTCGGATCGCCGCTTCCAACCGGTCCGGTCGAGCCGGATCGATTGCAGGCAATATGGGCCCGCCCCCGGCTCGCCGCAAGCGTGCAAAGGCCCAGCCGATGCGGCCGCGGCGCCCCGATTCCCGGTCCGGGCGATCCTGGACAAGGTTAGTCAATCCAGACCGGTTTGACAAAAACTTCCCGCCCGCCTGTTCAGAACACGCTGATCAGGAACCCGACATCGACATGACCGCGACGTTTCGGCCCGGCCATTCCTCCGGGTTTCTACGGTCCGCTTCATCCGTTGTTCAACACTGAGGCGTGAGATCCAGCAAGACCACAATGACGCCGTCGTCATATTTCGCCGGCCCGCTGACAGCCGCCTTTGACGAAGGCGGCCCTATTTCAATGCGCTGCTCGTCGATACGTCCGCGCTGCCGAACATCACGCTCACCGCGGACCTACACCGGGAGCGCTATGCGAAGAGAGCCTCGTGCAAAATAAAAAAGCCCGGCTGATGCAGCCGGGCTTTGTGATCAGGAGTTCAGAAAATTAGTGGGCAGCCGGGGTGAACTTCGACACGACCGTCTCAACCGGCTTGAACGCCTGCTTGGCGAGGTCGCTGTAGAGGCCTGCGATCTTCTGCGATTCCGCGACGAAGGTTTCGTAAGCGGAACGGGCGAAATCGGTCTGCGCTTCAAGCGCCTTGTCCAGCGACTTCACGCCGGAAAGCTTCTCGACGAACGACTTGGTGTCTTCGAACGACTTCTTGGTGTAGTCGCCATAGGCGCTGGCGATCGCCTGGAGGCCGTGCTGCACCGAGGTTGCGGAGGCAACGTAGGTCTCGAAATGCTCTTTCCCGTAGTTCTGGAAGTCTTCAACCTTGAACATCTTGGAATCCTTTTTCCCTGGCTCGCGTCCGGAAGCCCCGGCTCCCTGACTCTGCCCACAATTAGTGCAATGCACAAAAAAGTCAAGAATCTTGTGCGGCGCACAAAAAATCGAGACCAGTTACGGAAATTCCCGGGCTTTCCCGCAAGGGTTTCTTAAGCTTTTGGAAACCGCCAGCCCCTACCCTGATTCCTTGGACGTGTTCGCTTCCGCAGGCGGCCAAAAGCCGTTTGAGAACATCACCTTAGCCAGAACAGCGGCTTAGGCCCAACGTCCCCCGCAGTGAACACCAGCGGAGGGACAGCCTGAGCAGGTAATGATCCCGGGTCCGCAGGGCACAATTTCGCCTCACGAGCCGGTGATCAAGTCACAAACGGGGACGGGGTTCCATGCTTCGTAGCAACTGGTCTTCCTCGCGCTTGGCGCGGGTTGGCGTTTTCGGGTTTCTCACGGTCACCACAGCCGTCATCTTCACGACCGATGCAGCCGACGCACGGCGCTATCGGCGCCACTATGCGCACCACCGGGTGCATCACGAGGCCTCCGAGAGCTACAGCCCGCAATTCGCGTCGATCATCGTCGACGGTAATTCCGGTGCGGTGCTGCAATCGACCAGCCCCGACGGCATTCGCCATCCGGCTTCGCTCACCAAGATCATGACGCTCTATCTTCTGTTCGAGCGTCTGGAATCCGGCAAGATGAAGCTCGATACCGAGCTGCCGGTGTCGCAGCACGCCGCCGACCAGGATCCGACCAAGCTGAACCTGCGTGCCGGCCAGACCATCCGCGTCGAGGACGCGATCAAGGGCCTCGTCACCCGCTCGGCCAATGACGCCGCTGTCGTGATCGCGGAAGCGATCGGCGGCAACGAGGACGATTTCGCCGCAATGATGACGCGCAAGGCGCGCGCACTCGGCATGTCGAAGACGGTCTATCGCAACGCCAATGGCCTGCCCAACGACGAGCAGGTGACCACCGCGCGCGACCAGGCGACGCTCGGCCGTGCCATCCAGGAGCGCTTCCCGCGCTACTATCGCTATTTCTCGACCACCTCGTTCACCTGGCGTGGCGAGCAGATCCGCAACCACAATCACCTGCTCGGCAGCGTCGAGGGCGTCGACGGCATCAAGACCGGTTACACCCGCGCCTCCGGCTTCAACCTCGTCACCTCGATGCGCCGTGGCAACCGCCACCTCATCGGCGTCGTGCTTGGCGGTCGCAGCGGCGGCTCGCGCGATGCCATCATGCGCAATCTGCTCGCCGAGAATCTCGAGAAGGGCGCAACCACCCACACGGTTGCCGCAGTGACCGAGCGCAATAGTGCCGATGCCAGCACCGACGTCGCCGATGCATCGGAGACCCCGGCACGCCCCGTCCCGCCGGTCCAGGTCGCGGCCGCTCCTGCTCCCGAGGCCCCCGCGCCGCGTCCCGCCTCGCGCTTTGCGGCGCTGGCGGCTGCAACCGCAGCGATGCCGCCGGTGCAGCCCAAGCCTGAAGCCAAGCCTACCGAGTCCAAGATCGAGCCGGCGCCTCTCACCAACGGCGTGATCTCGAGCCAGCCGCTTGCCCTCATTCCGGGTTCGTCCGAGCCGATGAAGCCGGTCCGGGTCAAGACGGTTCAAGTCAAGGCCGGCGCAGTCAAGGTCGCCTCCGCCGCCCCGACGCAGGTCGCACCGCAGGTCACCAACACGATTCCGGCCCGCGGTGACGTCGCCGAGACGTCCGGCGCCGTCGTCGCCAGGGCCGACATCGTCAACAAGCCGGAGCCCGCCCGAGCCGAATTGCCGCCGCAGCCGGCAGGCTTCGGCACCGGCAACGGCGTTCTTGGCGTGCTGCCGGCGGCCACCGCTGCCGCACCGGCGCCCGCGCCGGTTGCCAAGCTTGCCTCCGCCGATCCGGCGCCGCAGCCGATCCAGATGAGCGCCAGCAAGCCAGCCGTCACCCATAGCGGCTGGATCGTGCAGGTCGGCGCGCTCGAGAGCGAGAGCGAGGCCCAGCAGCGCATTGAAGCTGCCCGCAGCTCGGCCCGTGGCCTGCTGAGCAAGGCCGATCCGTTCACCGAGCCGGTCGTCGCCAGGGACAATCGCAAGCTCTACCGCGCCCGCTTTGCCGGGCTCGAACGGGACCAGGCCGAAGCCGTGTGCAAGACGCTGAAGCGCGCCGACATCTCCTGCATGACCGTCCGCAACTGATCTCTCGATCCTTTCGAATCAAAATGCCCGCGCCTTGCGCGGGCATTTTTGTTTTTGGGGACGTGGTGGCGCTGCAGGCTGTTCCGCGACAACCTCTCGTCAAGAATTTACGGTTAAAACTTTACCCAAGGGATCGACCACGCCGACAATGGCGGGCATCGGGGCGACGGCAAACAGAGCAAGGAAGCTCACGCGGTACGGGCGTTTGTGGCGTAGTGCCGGAGTTAGCCGTTATGCGTACGAAGCAGAGTATCCTTGGCCTCGTTTACCCGGGCAGCGAGGTACGTCGAGCCCCCCTGGTCGGGATGCAGTTTCTTCATGAGGGATTTGTGCGCCCGGCTGATGTCGTCGCGCCCCGCTCCCGGCTGCAAGCCAAGGATCTGATAGGCTTCCTCCGCCGTCATTTTGCCGCTCGCCGCCGTGCGGCGCTGCCCCCCTGCCGCGTTGCCCTGCGTGTTCTGACGCCAGGCGGGAAACCGGCGGTCCAGATAGCTTTCAAGTAAGGCCACGCTCTCGGCGTCGAACGCCGGGACCATCGCCAGCAGGCCGGCAAGATCGAACTCGTCGAGGCTGCGCCCGGCATACGGCCCGGAGACGATCTCGCCCGAGAGCTGGCCGGAATCGTGATCGAGCCGCATATCCAGGAATTGCGATCGCACGCGCGAGGCCCGACCGGAAGAGCGCGATGCGCCACCACCGAACAGCCCTCCGACATTGCCAAAGCCCGCATTCGCGAGCGGCGTCCAGCCGAGCAGTCCGGCTCCGAAAAGTCCGAGCGGGATCGCCACCGCCAGTTCGCCCCTCAAGCCGGTAAAGGCGGCGACCGCGAGCGCAACTACACCCCCGCCGAGCTTGATGGTGCGCGCCAGCACCGCCGGATTGGCGGCGCGGAACATCTGGAGCAACAAATAGAGCGTGATAACGGCGACAACGCCGGCGATCAGAGTCATGGCGTGAATATAGTCGCCCAATTGCCAAAAAGCATGCTGTCGCGCCGAACCGGAGGGGCCAGCCTCACTTCATCTGTCCGATCAACTGTGCAGCTCCGCCCGTCGTCTTCGCCAATCGCAGCAACGCCTCGCGGCCGCCGGCGGCATAGGCGGCGGCGGCTCGCAACAGCTCGCGGAGCTGTGCCGCCGCGCCCGGATCGAACCGGCACCAGGCACCGCCGGTCAAACGCGCGATCTCGCGAAACGCCTGTTCGGCGACCGCATCATGGCCTTCCTGAAACAGGAACACCGGCACCTTCAGCATGCCGAGCTCGCCGGCCTTGGCGCAGAGCGCGTCGACCTTTTCCTCCATGGCGTCACCGACGAAGACCACGGCACGTACGCCTGATCTAACCGCCTCGCGCCGCGCATCGGTCAGCACTCTGCCGATCTGGGTGTCGCCGCCGCGGCAATCGATCTTGCTCATTAGTGTTGCCAGCTTGCTGCTGTCGGAAATCCACCCCGTCGCGCGGCATTCATTGTAGCCGCGATAGTAGACCAGTCGGATGTCGAGGCTGCCAAGCGCCGCAGCCTCGCGAAACATGTCACCCTGAAGCGCGCAGGCCATGTCCCAGGTCGGCTGCCGGCTCATCGTCGCATCCAGCGCGAAGATCAAGCGGCCCTTCGCACCCGGTGCATGCGGAGACAATGCACGCGCCTTGGCGACGAAGGCGGCGACATCCTCCGAGGTCGAGGTCTTTGCCTGCGGCAGCGCGCCGTCGCTCTCGGCTCTCTCGGACACGGGATCGCTATGGCGCGGTTTGATGGGATCGCCGGACATCTGGCATCGCCCTTGGTGTCTCGCCACCAATGTGGATAGCGTGCCCTGCCCGGTCAATGTGCAAAGCCTCCGCAGGCGGGGCCGGCGGAGGCTTTGAGACTTGTTTCGGTCAGCTCTTCAGATCAGCTCTTCTCGGATCAGCTGTTCCAGGATCAGCTCTTGGCGGGCGCCATCAGGGCAACCGGACCGGGCTCCAGCACCTTCGGCGGCGACGACGTCGTGTCGACCGGCGCGATCGAACTATCGGTATCGCTCAGGAATTTATCGAGCATGCCCTGGATCGAATTCTTGGCATCGTCTGGACCGGTGTCGCGCATGTCGTTGTGCTGGAAGTCGGTCTTCACGACCTGGATACCGGCCTTCTCACACTCCTCGTCGGTCGGCAGCACGCCCGGATCGGTCTTGAACTGCGGATCGTGGGAGCGGAACGACAGGATCTTGAACTTGCCGGCGGTGACGAAGGGGACGCGGAGATTGTCCAGCGTCACGACTTTCTTGACCTCGTCCGGATACTGCTTGGCGAAATACATCGTGATGTCGCCGCCCATGGAATGGCCGACCATCGTCACCTTGGTGTAGTCGGCGTTGGGCTGAACCTTCTTCATCTCCTGCATCGCCAGATGGATATTGGCGACACCGCGCAGGATCTGCGGCAGGCGGCCGACATAGAGCTCGCCGGGCTTGGTCACCATCGGCGGATCGGTCGGCAAATCGTGCTGCGGGCTCACGACCATGTAGCCGCGCGCAGCGAAGATGTTGGCGAGGAAGCCGTACTCGGTGTTCTTGACGGTGTTGCCGTGATTGATCACCGCGACCGGAAGCGTGATCATGCCGGCATTGGCCTGCATTTCCTTGTCGCGACGGATTGCGATGTCGACAGGCACGGGACGATTGTCGCGCGAAGCGTCGTAGAAGGTGATGGTCTCGTGCTTGATGGCCCACTTGCTCGCCGTGAAATAGGCGACACTGAAGAGGGCTCCCACAGAAACCAGAACGGCAATTCCACGCTTCATTTTCGTCCTCAGCCTCAGGCCGTGCGGCCTGATCCCTGTTGAAAATCGTGTTTCTTCCGAGGCTCTTCGGCCCCTGGTCGCCTATTCCCGAATATATGTCACAGGCGCGTGACAGGAAGGCTAAATATTGTGAACCGACAGCCCTTTCATTGTGCGACGCACACGTTTGGTGGGCACCGCGTCTGATACCGCTACTTCGGGATACAGATGACCATCCGACGCACCCCGTCACGATCGGGTTCAATTTCACGGTGAATACTAGGTGAAAACAAACTTCAGGCCCAGCCGGTTCCCGCGGGAACCGGCCGGCCCTGATCGACCGGAAGTAGCGACGTACCGCGCCTAAAACATGATCCGGAAAAGTGTGAAGCGGTTTTTCCCTCGCGACATCAGCGGAACGCGTTTTGCGCGGAGATCATGCTCAAACAAAGAGCTAAAACGCGATGACGGTTCAACCCGATGTCATCGCGCTTCAGGCGCCTAGGATGTCGTGGACCTCGAGCGGTTTGTCCACCTGGCTGAACCACTCGGCGCGATTTGCCGCACGTCGCCGGCCCCGCTCGTCGAGCGGCAGCTTGAGCTGGCGCAGCAGGCTCGTGACCTCCTCCCTCGCGGTGAGGTGGCCGAGATTGGGTCGCATCCCGAGCGTCGCCTCGTCGATCTCGTCGAGGGCGGTCAGGCCGCGCGGAAAGAACTCGCGATAGACGACACGCTCGGCGAAGCCGTCGACGTAGCGGAAGCCGAGCCGCAGCGACAAATCCTTCAGCCCATCGGCGACGAGCTGCTTGTTGCGCGAGCCGAGCATCGACAGGCGATTGCGCACCACGATCCAGTCGGTGGTCGAGCCGTCGAGCTGACGGCGCTTGCGCCTGACATCGCGCACCATCTCGGCGTAATGGCTTTCCCCTGTTACCGCGTAGTTGGCGGGGTCGACGGTGCCGAGCACGTCGAAATCGAGGAAGCTGTCGTTGATCGGCGTCACCAGCGTGTCGGCCATCGAATGGGCCAGCCGCATCAAATAGCTGTCGGTGCCAGGTGTGTCGATGACGATGAAGTCGAAACTGCTCTCGACCGCCGAGACCGCCTCCATGAACTGCTGGAACTCGGAATTCTCGTTCTCGGCGATCAGCATGGTCTCGCCGAGCTTGATGCAGCGATGCACCGGCAGCTCGAGGTCGAGCTTGGTGCGGCGCGCCCAGGCGGACCGGTTGTTGATGTAACGAGTGAAGCTTTGCTGACGGCAGTCGAGGTCGATGGTGGCGACGCGCTGACCGGCCTTCAGGAGCGCAACCGCGATGTGCAGGGCGGTGGTCGATTTGCCGGAGCCGCCTTTCTCATTGCCGAGCACAACAACGTGCGCCGAGCCAGATTGGCTTTGGCTAGCCTGCACAAGCATGGCGATCCTCAACACCCCTTAAGCAATATCTTCGATTTGGCCGCGTCTGCGGTCAAGTGAAATGCGTGACAGGATAACGAAATCACAGTGCGATGATGGTCATCATGAATCGCGCGCGGCCTCGCCTGCGTGATCCAGCCCACAATGGCGCGACATCCTCGCTGTCAGCACGTGCTGTGCCCGATGTCGATGCATGGCGTCCACGGCCGGCGCTTGTTAAGGTTAGCCGGCTGCGCGGCTGGCGGCGCCCACCCCAACCTTCCCGAGCTCTGATGTCACCAAGCCCCTTGATCACCCGCACGGTGCCCGCCCTGCGACGCGCCGTCGACAATCTTCGCAAGCGAACGGCCACGGTCGCGCTGGTGCCGACCATGGGGGCACTCCATGACGGCCATGTGTCGCTGGTGCGCCTCGCCAAGCGGCGCGGCAGCCGCGTCGTCGTATCGATCTTCGTCAACCCGACGCAGTTTGCGCCATCGGAGGATTTCGGCGCTTATCCGCGGACTTGGACAGCCGACATCGCCAAGCTCGCAGCCGAGGGTGTCGACATCGTCTGGCACCCCGGCGTCGAGGCGATGTATCCGGAGGGTTTTGCGACTCGCATCGTCCCGGAGGGACCGGCGCTGGCCGGCCTCGAGGACCGCTTCCGCCCGCACTTCTTCGGCGGCGTCGCCACCGTCGTCGGCAAGCTGTTCACGCAATGCCGGCCCGACGTCGCGATCTTCGGCGAGAAGGACTTTCAGCAATTGCGCGTGGTCACGCAGCTGGCACGCGACCTCGACCTCGGCGTGAAGGTGATCGGCTCCCGCACCGTGCGCGAGCGCGACGGGCTCGCGATGTCCTCCCGCAACGTCTACCTCTCGCCCGAGGAACGCCAGACCGCGACCGTGCTCTACCGCGCCATGAAGGACAGTGCCGGCCGCATTCGCGCCGGCGAAGCGATCAGACCCGCGATGGCCCGTGGCGCCGAGACCATCGCCGCTGCCGGCTTTGCACTCGACTATTTCGAGGTGCGCAACGCAAAGACGCTGGCCCCTGTCACGTCGCGCAACGATGGGCCGCTGCGAATCCTGGTCGCCGCCAAGCTCGGCACGACGCGGCTGATCGACAATGTCGCGGTTTAGAGCAGTCCGAGATCGCGCAGCTCCCGCCGCATCGGCTCAGGCATCGCCGCGATGGTGCCCGCAGCCGACTTGCTGAGATCGGGCGGCACGGAATCCTCGGTGAGATAGCGCCAGCCCTGGAACGGACGCATCGGTCGCGGCGACACCGAAATGACCTTCGGCTGCATCACGATCCGGCAGCGTCCGATGCCATCCTTGTCCCGGAATGGCTCGATGCCGATGATCTTCTCACGTGCGGCGATCTCGCCCTTGATGACCCAATAGAGCGATCCGCCGGCGAGAATCTCGGCGTCGCGCTTCGGCACCATGCGGGTGATGTGGATGTGGTGTTGCGGCAGGCCTTTTTTCTTGGCTGTCTGCATCCGTTCGGCGACCCACCCCTTCAATTCCTTGACGGAGTCGCAGCCGACGGCAAGCTTGATCAGATGGAGTGGCATGGCCCAGCATTAGCGGGCCATGCACAGGTTTTCAAAGCCGAACTAATCGTTATCCGCAGCCGCGGGAGCCGCGCCCGGCGGCGGTGCGAGC